>JALOTR010000050.1 GCA_025457805.1 Akkermansiaceae bacterium
CAGCGAATCGTTGACATCGGCCGCACCAATCTCACAGGAAACACCGCCGCCCAGGGCACGGGCGCCGCTCCCGGTGAAATCCTCCACACCGCCACCACCGCCCCCGGCGGGACCGCCTCCAGCGACAACCTGATGCTCGCCATCAACCGCGGCACCGCCGCCAACCAGCAGCGCCTCGTCGGCCGCCTCAACGATGCCGGCGAGTTGCAAACCGACTCCAACCTCACCCTCGCCACCGGCACCCGCCACCACTTCGCCATCACCTACACCGATGGCGCCGGCTCCTCCGGCAGCACCGGTGGGCAACTCGCCTGGTATCTCAATGGCACCCTCGCCGCCACCCGCGACCTGCCCTTCAAACTCTCCGCCATCGAGGACGTCAACAACTGGCTCGGCCGCTCGCAATACAGCGGCGACTCGAACGGCAACATCATCTACGACGAGGTGCGCATCCACCGCCGTGCCCTCAGCCAGAACGAAATCCTCAACAGCATCAGCATCGGCCCCAACCCGAGCTTCCCGCCGCCCACCACCGTGGCCGATGCCGCCACGCTCCATCGCCTGCAGAAAGTCCGCATCGCCGTCCTCGCAAACGACAGCGGCACCCTCGATCCCACTACGGTAAACATCGTACAAGCCCCCCAGTTCGGCACTACCGCCATCAGCCCGAACGGCAGCATCCTCTACACCCACACCACCGGCAGCCCGGCCACCGACAGTTTCACCTACCGCGTCAACGGCGCGGGCGGACTGTCCCAACCGGCCACCGTCACGCTGACCTTCTCGAATCAACTCCGCATCCCGAACAACTCCTTCCAGGTCCCAGCCAATCCGCCACCGGTCTCGATCGCGGCGGTGAACGCATTTCCCGGTCTCTCCTTCGCTCAACCCGTCTGCATCGCCTCACCTCCCGGCGACACCCAGCGCCTCTTCATCTGTCAACAAGGCGGGCTCTTGCGCGTGATCCCGAACGTCAATGCCACCACGCCCACCGCTTCGACCGTCCTCACCCTGAACGCCGCCGCAGGCGGACTCTTCAACGGCCGGACTCCCGCCGAGTCCCTCAATAGCAACAGCGAATGCGGCCTGCTTGGCATGGCTTTCCACCCGAACTACGCCAGCAACGGCCACGTCTTCCTCTTCTACTCCGTCAACATCAACGGCGCGCTCCACCAACGCGTCTCCCGCATCACCTTCAACAACCCGAACTCCGCCACGCCCACCGCCAACCTCGCTTCGGAACGCATCCTCATCCAGCAGGCCGACGAAAGGGACAACCACAACGGCGGCGATCTCCACTTCGGCCCCGACGGCTACCTTTACATCTCCGTCGGCGATGAAGGCGGGCAAAACGACCAGTTCGCCAACAGCCAGCGCATCAACAAGGACTTCTTCGCCGGCATGCTGCGCATCGATGTGAACCTCGAAGGCACGGAAATCGCAGGAAATCCCGCCGCCACCGACGACGCCAACATTCCGCCTAACAGCCACCCCGCCGTCGTCCTCCACGGCGGCCTGCCCGCCTATGAAATCCCCGCCGACAACCCTTGGGTCGGCGCCACCACCTTCAACGGCCTCGCCGTGACCCCTTCTGCAGTTAGAACCGAGTTCTGGGCCGCCGGCCTGCGCAATCCCTGGCGCTTCTCCTTCGATCCCGTCACTGGCGAACTCTGGTGCGGCGACGTCGGCGGCGGCGCGCGCGAGGAAATCAGCCTCATCACCCGCGGCGGCAACTACGGCTGGGTCTGGCGCGAAGGAACCGTCGCCGGCCCGGTCGGCGGCGCACCCAGCGGCTTCAGCCACATCAATCCGCTCTACGAATACCAACACGGCAGCGGCACCTTCCAGGGCAGGAGCGTCACCGGCGGACTCGTCTATCGCGGTACCCGCATGGCCTCGCTCACCGGAGCCTATGTCTTCGCCGACTACGTCTCCGGAAACGTCTGGTCGCTGGTCCGCAATGGCAGCAACCCGCCCACCGTCAACCGCATCCTCGGCGAGGGTGGCATCGTTGCCTTCGGCCGCGATCCCTCGAACGGCGATGTCCTGATGGCCGACCTCAACGACAACCTCATCCGCCGCATCACCACCGTCACCGACACCAGCACCTACCCCGCCACTCT
This sequence comes from Akkermansiaceae bacterium, assembly GCA_025457805.1. Lineage (GTDB taxonomy): Bacteria > Verrucomicrobiota > Verrucomicrobiia > Verrucomicrobiales > Akkermansiaceae > Luteolibacter. The sequence goes on from JALOTR010000050.1 coordinate 2,124, forward strand.
AACAGCCACCGGCCTTTTCTCCGATCTAACCGATCTCTCACCCGCGCCCGGCCTGCTGCCCTATCAGATCAACCTGCCCTTCTGGAGCGACCACGCCATCAAGCGCCGCTGGTTCACCATCCCCGATGCCAACTCGAGAATGACCTGGTCGCGCAACGACGAGTGGACCTTCCCCACCGGCCAGATCTGGGTGAAACACTTCGACATCGAAACCACCCGCGGCAATCCCGCCACCCGCAAGCGCCTCGAAACCCGCCTGCTCGTGAAAAATGCGACCGGTGCCTACGGCGTCAGCTACCGGTGGAACGAAGCCGGCACCGAGGCCAATCTCGTCGGCGAACCGGGCGAGGACTTCGACCTTTCCATCACCGTCGGCGGCGTCCCGCAGATCCAGCGTTGGCGCATTCCCAGCCGCTCCGAATGCAATACCTGCCACACCCCGCAGGCCGGCTTCGCGCTCTCCACCAACACCCGCCAATACAACATGGGCAGCCTCATCCTGGGCTTCGCAGGCAATCAGATCGATGTCCTGAGAAATGGCGGTTACTTCTCTAACAACCCTGACTCCGTCAACCTGCTCCCCCGCCATCTTCATCCGGACGAAACTGCCTATCCCGCCGAAGCCCGCGTCCGATCCTACATCGCCGTGAACTGCGCCTACTGCCACATGGACGGCGGCACCGCCGCGCCTTCGATGTGGGACGGCCGCCATGAACTCACGCTCGACCAAACCGGCCTCATCCTCGGCAACGCCAGCAACAACGGCGGCAACCCGCTCAACAAACTCGTCGTCCCCGGTTCCACCGTTCACTCCATCCTCCTCAACCGCACCGCCGCCTCCAACGGCTTCACCCGCATGCCGCCGCTCGGCAGCAACGTGGTCGATCCCGCAGGCGTCGCGCTTCTAACAGAATGGATCCAGAACGAGCTCCCCGACCGCCAGACCTACGCCCAATGGCGCACCGCAGAGTTTCTATCAGGAACCAGCCCGCAAGGCGCACCCTCGGCCGACCCCGATGGCGACGGCTCCAACAATCAGGCCGAGTTCCTTGCCGGCACCGATCCACTATCAGGCACATCCTTCCCCGCGTCATCCGTGAGTTTGAACGGCCCGCAGGTTTCCTTCACCTTCAACCTGCCGCCCAATCGCTCCGCCATCATCGAGCATTCGGATAACCTCCAACAATGGACCCCTTGGAACATCCCCGGCAACCAAGGCCTCCCCACCCAAGGCGGCTCCCAAACCCTCACCGGCCCCAAACCTGGAAATCACTCATTCTTCCGCGCAAAGGTCAGCGAGAACTGACTTCTCCCTGATCCGAGATTCGACGCTCAGTGCCGAAGCCGCAGGAAGAATCTTTTGCTGCTGCGGCCCGACTCCCCATAAATGGCCCTAGACGGGTTCAAACCATTCGGGCCACCCTCCGAGCCCGGGATCTTCCACATCGTCCCACACAAACCCAATCCAATTGCAAGGGCTTCCCGATGCGCATTCCTCTATTTTACGTGATCCTGATCGCCTCTGCCATGACCGGCTTGCAGGCCGGGCTGGTGCACCGATGGTCCTTCAACAGCACTGCGGGTTCGGCTCCTGCGGGAAGCTCCGTGGTGGACAGTGTCGGCACGGCGAATGGGCAGGTGGTTGGCCAAGGCGCGGCATTCAACGGGACCTCTTTGGTGCTTCCCGGCAATACCAATGGCAACCAGACCCCGGCGAACATCGCGGCCTATGTCGATTTGCCAAACGGGCTCATCTCATCGAAAACCCACCTCAGCGTGGAAGTCTGGGCCACGCCGGTTTCGATCAAATACTGGCAGCGCTTGTTTGATTTCGGCCGGATGGGCACGCTGAGTTCGAGCGTGCGTGGTCCGGGCGCGCTGAACGGTGAGATCCTTCCGACGGCCACCGCTGCGCCCAACAATGCGGTTTCAAGTGATGATTTTGCCTTTGCGGTGAATCGTGAAAACAACGCCAATACGCAACGGATCATCGCCCGGCTGGATGGAGCCACCGAGCGCGGAACCAACACCGGCGCCGCCCTCACCACCGGCATTCAGCATCATATCGTCTGCACTTTCACCCAAGGAGCCGGATCTTTCGGTACGACCGGCGGACAAATGGCGTGGTATCTCAATGGCACTCTCGTCGGCACCTTGGATGTGAATTTCCAACTGTCCTCGATTCAGGATCGCAACAACTGGTTGGGCCGCTCGATGTACACTGCGGACAACAACTCCAACATCACCTACAACGAAGTCCGCCTCTACGATCACGCGCTCACCCCGGAGGAAATCGCAAGCAACATCGCCGCCGGCCCGGATTCATTGGGTGGTGGACCTGGAAATCCTCCGGTGCCCGATCACTTGTGGGTCTTCAACAACGACGCCGACTCGACCGTCTCCTCCGGCCTGGCATTCACCGATAGCATCGGCGGCAGGGTCGCCACTCTCCGGGGAAATGGAGCGGTTCTCACAGGAACCGCCGTCCGCCTCCCCGGCTCCACCAACGGCAACCAGTCTGCGGCTTCCATTTCCGCATATCTCGATCTGCCTAACGGAATTCTAACCGGAAGATCCGCCATCACCTTCGAGGCATGGGCCACGCCTCTATCATCGAAGAACTGGCAACGCTTGTTCGAGTTCGGCCGCTGCGTCAACAGCCACGGCTCGGGCGCGGCACCCGGCGAAATTCTCGATGACTCAATACCTCCGGGTTTCACCGCAGGATATGATAACATCAGCCTCACCCTCAACAATGCGGGCGATCTCAATACCCATCAATTGGAAGGACAGTATGATGGAAACGCCCCGCTATATACCACATCGACCGCTGCCACGACCGCCGGGACAAAGTATCATTACGTTTTGGTGATCGAAGACGGTGTCGGAATCCATGGTGCCACGGGCTGTCAGGTGCGTTGGTATCGCGATGGGGTGCTCCAGAATTCCGACGACTTCCCGTTTCGCGCCGCAGACATGGAAAACGTGAACAACTGGATCGGCCGCTCCATGTATAGCGGCGACTCCAATTCGCACCTCGCCCTCGACGAGCTCCGCATCTATCAGCGTGTCCTTTCCGCTGGTGAAATTCTCGCCAGCAATATCGCAGGACCGGACCCAGGAGCAGGCGCTCCGGAACCACCCGTGCCGCCCCAAGTGCCGGAGTCCCGCTGGTCCTTCAACAACGCTCCCTCCGCGGCCGCATCCGGCAGCGCCTTTACCGATCTCACCTCAGGCGAGAGCGTCACCGTCCGCGGCAACGGAGCCACTCTCAACGGCACGGCACTCGTGTTGCCCGGCACTTCCAATGGAAATCAAAGCGCCGCAAACATCTCCGCTTACCTCGATCTCTCCAATGGAGTTCTATCCTCACGCCCCAGCCTCAGCTTCGAGGCATGGATCACGCCTCTTTCGTCCAAAAACTGGCAGCGGATCTTTGATTTCGGAAGATGCACCATCACCAGTGGCAGCGGTGCCGCCAGCGGCGAAATCATCGATGGCCCGGCGGCTCCCGGCGTCTCTCAGGCATCGGACAATCTGATGCTTTCCAACAACAAGGACAACGCGCTTGGAAGCCATCGCTTGGAAGGCATGCTGAACAACAGTTCGGTTGTCACAGTGGATACGGATATCTCGGGTTCCACCACTGCCGGGACCGAATATCATTATGTCCTCACCGTGCAGGATGCGGCCGGCGCATACGGTTCCACAGGTTGTCAGGTAAAGTGGTATCGCAACGGCGAGGTCCAAGGTTCCGCCGATCTCGCATTCCGCCTCACCGAGATGGAGGACGTGAACAACTGGATCGGCCGCTCCCAGTGGTCCGGCGATTCCAACGCCCACATGCGGATCAATGAACTGCGCCTCTACAACCGGGCTTTGAGCATCGGCGAAGTGATATCATCCTTCACCAATGGCCCCAATACCGTTTTCCCCGCGCCCGTGGCGGTCAATGATACAGCTACGATCCATCCCGGGCAGAAAGTCCTCATCGATGTGCTGGCCAATGATGCCAACAGCCCGAACGCGAACACCCTGCAAATCATTACCCCGCCCGCAACCGGCAGCGCCACCCTCACGGACGGGAAAATCCTCTACACCCACAGCGGCGACGCCACCTCGCCGGTCACCTTCACCTACCGCATCAGCAATGCAAGCGGTTCCAACTCGGACGGCACCGTCACCATCAGCTTCGCCACCTCGCTCCGCATCACCAATCCCTCGCTCGCCATGCCGGTGGCACCGCCGACCAGCGCGTGGCAGCTCGTGGACGCACTCCCCGGGCTGGTTTTCAATGAGCCGCTCTGCATTGCATCCATCCCCGGAAACAGCAAACGGCTCTTTGTTTGCGAACGCCTCGCGAAGATCAAACACATCCCCGATATAGGCTCCGCCTCGCCCACCCAGAACGTGTTTCTCGACTTGCAAGCCGCCATTGCCGGGCGCACGCCCACCGAGACCATCGAAGGTGGCGGCAACAATGAACATGGGTTGTTAGGTCTTGCATTCCATCCCGATTACGCGGTCAACGGATACTTCTATGTTGCATACTCCGTGCGCATCAGCGGTGCTTCCTACCATCAGCGCGTCTCGCGATTCCAGGTCAGCAACAGCAATCCGAATGTGGCCAATCCCGCGTCCGAGTTGATATTGCTCCAACAACTTGACGAGGGCGCCAACCACAATGGCGGCGATCTCCATTTCGGCCCGGATGGCTACCTATACTATGCTGCCGGAGATGAGGAAAACCCGAACGACTTCCGACTCAACAGCCAGCGCATCAACAAGGATTTCTTCACCGGCATCTTCCGCATCGATGTGGACAAGAAGCCCGGAAACCTGGAGCCCAATCCGCACGCATCGATTCCCACCGACTCCGGCGTCGCCCGGTTTTCCGTGCCTTCCGACAATCCCTTCGTCCACAGCAGTCTGGGTGGCACGTGGAATGGCATTTTCAATGGTGTGGAAATCACCAATTTAGCCACCGTGCGCTCCGAGTTCTGGGCCACCGGCCTGCGCCACATCTGGCGGATGTCGTTCGACCCCGCCACCGGCGATCTCTGGGCGGGCGATGTCGGACAAGATACCTACGAAGAGGTCAACAAGATCATCAAGGGTGGCAACTATGGCTGGGTCTTCCGGGAAGGCGCGCATGATACCAATCTCCGCACTCCTGTTCCTTCCGGTTTCAGCAGCATCGATCCCTTCTACGAATATGTCCACACGGCCATCGCCGGTGGCGACGCCAGCCTGAAAGGCAACTCCGTGGTAGGTGGTCATGTCTATCGCGGAACACGTTTCCCATCGCTTGTGGGAAGTTATATCTTCAGCGATTCCGTTTCCGGTCATGTCTGGCAAATGGACACCGCCACCGGAGCCACCGTCCGCATTACCGGTCTGCCGGGGGCCTATGGTGTCATCTCATCTCAAGGAGTGGATCCCTTCAACAAGGACATCCTCTTCGCCACCTATCTCTCCGGAAAAATCATGCGCCTCACCACCGGCGATGCAGCTACCGGGGATTTTCCCACCACGCTGTCCGCCACCGGTCTTTTCGCCGATCTAACAGATCTCTCGCCCGCACCCGGTCTGTTGCCTTATGCGCCGAACCTTACCTTTTGGAGCGACCATGCCCTCAAACGCCGCTGGTTCACCATCCCTGACGCCAGCGGCATGATGCACTTCAATCATGAGGGAAACTGGACCTATCCCACCGGCACCGTTTGGGTGAAACACTTCGATCTGGAACTCAGCCGCGGCAATCCGGCGACGAAGAAACGCATCGAGACCCGCGTCCTCGTCAAGACCGACGGCGGCTCCTACGGCGTGAGCTACCGGTGGAACGAGGCGCAGACCGAAGCCACGCTTGTCGAAGATGCCGGCGTGGAATTCGACATCGCCATCGACGATCACGGCACGCCGCATACCCAGCGCTGGCAGATTCCGGGGCGTTCGAGTTGCCTCACCTGTCACACGCCGCAAGGTGGGCACGCGCTCTCGTTCAACACCCGCCAGCTCAACCGCATCGAGACCATCCACGGCAGCACCGGCAACCAGATTTCCATTTTATCGGAAAATGGCTTCCTCGCCAATTCGCCGCCGCCCATCGCCAGCCTGCCGCGCCACGTGAGACCGGAGGAAAACCAATTTCCGTTAGAGCAGCGCGCCCGTTCCTACTTCGCGGTGAACTGCTCGTATTGCCACCAGACCGGCGGCAGCGTGAGCGGATTCTGGGATGGCCGCGAAAGCCTCACCCTCGAACAAACCGGCCTCATCCACGGCAATGCGGTGAACAATGGCGGCAATCCCCTCAACCAATACGTCGTCCCCGGTGATCCCGTCCACAGCCTCGTGCTCAGCCGCATGGCCGGTTCCAATGGCTTCGGCCGCATGCCCCCGCTCGGCACCACCGAACTGGATGCGGCCAACATCCAACTCATCTCGGACTGGATCAGCGCCGAACTTCCGGACCGCCCGCTCTACAACCAATGGCGAGACTCGTATTTCTCCTCTGTCGATCCGGAAAACGGCAAGTCCGATGATCCCGACCACGACGGCGTCAGCAACTACGACGAATACCTCCGCGGCACCTCGCCGATCAGTGGAGCCAATCCCTGGCAAGCCACCATCAGCAACGGCATGCTTCGTTTCAACCGCCAGGCCCACCGCTACTACGGGATCGAAATCAGCGACGACCTCACCACCTGGACCCCTTGGAGCCTCCCGGAAATCGACAGCAACTATCAGGCCGAGGACGGGATAACCGAAATCCCCCTGCCTGAAGCCCCCGGTGGGGAAATGTTCTTCCGCTTCCAGATGAGCGAACCATGATCCAAAGTCGGCCGTGCCCGCATTCTGCCATTTCAAATCGACAATTTCCCGGATTCAGGCCCACGCCCGCACCCGGACGGCCCTGCCTCCCCCGGCAGGAGCCCGGTTTGGAGGGTCGGAGTCACGGCAGGTCATGACCTCATCGTGACCTTTGGCTGCTTGCGGGTTGTGGAAATTCCATGGATCTTCACTCATCATGTTCAGTTTTCGATACGCACTTTTCCTCTGCGCGTTGCCGGCGATCTCAGCGATCTCGGGCGCTGCGCCTGAATTCCATCGGGATATTGCTCCGATCATTCATGGAAAATGCTCGGCTTGCCACCGTCCCGGCCAAGCCGCTCCGTTCACGCTGCTCACCTACGAGCAGGTTAAAAAGCGGGCGAAACAGATTGTCGAAGTCACGGGCGAACGGGTGATGCCGCCATGGCATGCCGACCGCGGCGTCGTCGATTACGCGAATGACCGTTCCCTCTCGGACTCGCAGATCGAGATCCTTCGTGAATGGCTCGAAGTGGGCACTCCGGAGGGGGATCGCTCGCACCAGAAGCCCTTGCCAGAGTTTCCGGAAGGCTGGGAAGTCGGCAAACCCGACCTCGAAGTGGCCATGGCGGAACCCTTCACCGTCCCGGCGGATGGGAAGGACATTTATCGGAATTTCGTGATACCCCTCGATCTGGATGAGGACAAATGGATCAACGCCATCGAATACAAGCCCGGTGCTCCGCAGGTCGTTCACCACGTGCTTTACTTTCTGGATACCAGCGGCACCGGCCGGAAAAAGGACCTTGAAGATCCAGCACCCGGCTTCAGTGGATTCGGATCCGTGGTCAATCATTTCAGATATCTCGGCGGATGGGATTTGGGAACCCAGGCCTCCGAACTGCCCTATGGCCTTGCGATGAAGGCACCCAAGGGATCCGACCTGATCATTCAAGTCCACTACAGCCCGAAGGGTCGGGAATTCCAGGACCTCTCGAAGCTTGCCATCCACTTTGCCGATCAGCCCACGGCACGCCCGTGGACGA
>JALOTR010000693.1 GCA_025457805.1 Akkermansiaceae bacterium
GCCAGCACGATGCCGGTCATCGAGAACATGAAGAGCGACAATCCCGCGAAATACCGGGCCCGCCCGGCGTCGTCCTTCATGTAGCCCATCGAGAAAATATGCACGAGCAGTCCGATGGTTGTTACCACGACCATCATGGCGAGGGCGAGCGGGCCGAGGAATAAACCGACGCGGATGGGCGCGGCATCGGCGACAGGGAGGCGGATCCAGTCGAAAGCCGGCGCGGCATTGACCGGAGGGTGGAAAAGCATCCAGAGGCTCAAGCCGAAGGTCGCAGCGGTGGCGGCGGTCCCTAGGACGGCGGCGAGACCGCCGGCCTTCGGTAACGCGAACTTGATCGCGATCGCGCTGGCGAGCGGGAGGAGAAGGAGAATCCAGGGCAGGGTGTCGGTCATGGCGAATCAGGTGGGCTCAGCCCTTGAGCGAGTCGAGATCTTTGACGTCCACGGTTTGCCGGGTCCGGAACAATGAGACGATGATGGCAAGGCCGACCGCCACCTCGGCGGCGGCTACCGTGATCACGAAAAAGACGAGGGTTTGTGCGTCGAAGGAAGGCAATCCATGCTCCAGTCGGAAACGCGAAAAGGCAACTAGGGTCAAACTCGCCGCCGCCAGCATCATTTCCAGGCACATGAAAATAACGAGAAGGTTCCGGCGCACGAGCACACCGAACAATCCTGTGGCGAACAGGACACCGGATACGAGCAGGTAATGCGAGAGGGTCATGGTCGTGGGGAGGGCGGCTCAGCGGAGTTTGCGCTTCGACAAGACAACCACCCCGAGGGTGGCCACCAGCAGGAGCACGCCGACCACTTGGAGGTGGAGGTTGAAACGGGTGAAAAGGGTCTCGCCGATCAAATGTGTATCAGGAAGGGATTCCCGGCCGGGTTGGAAACGGGAGAGAATAAAATCACCGTCCGCCTTGTCGCCCAGACGGCTCGAACGTTCGGCGGCGGCGGCTTGGAAATCGAGCGCCGGTTTTTCTACCAAGGATTGGTCGAGTGTCGAGACCACCGTGACGATTTGCCCGCCTACTAGCAGGGCGATGAGGATGCCAGCGCCCACGGCCGGGAGGTTGAAGCGTTTGCGTTCCTCATACCGCACGTCCAGCAGCATGATGATGAACAGGAAAAGCACCATCACGGCTCCGGCGTAGACCAAAACCTGCAGGATCCCGATCAGATAGGCGTCAAGCTGGATGAACAGTGCGGCCAAGCCAATGAAGCTGACGACAAGGCAAAGGGCGCTCGCCACTGGATTGCGGTTCACGACCACCCCGAGACCGGAACCGATCATCAGGGTGGCGAAAAGATAGAAAAGTACGTTCTCCATGGGGCCAGGGAATTACTTCAGCTCGTTCCATTTGTTGACGAGGCCCGTGCGCACCCCGCCGATTTTGTAGAGCTTCTGTTTGTCGTGGACCATCTCGGCGCGGCTTGTTCCTGTGATGGCGTAATCCTTGCGCAGGAAGATGGCCTGTTCCGGGCAGACTTCCTCGCACAAGCCGCAGTAAATGCAGCGGATCATATCGATCTCGAAAGCTTGGGGGCGTTTCTCCACCTTTGCCCAAGGATCATCGGAAGGAATTTCTTCCGGCGTGATGGTGATAGCACGCGGCGGGCAAATGAACTCGCAGAGTTGGCAGGCCACACAGCGTTCCCGGCCCTGCTCGTCGGTGACAAGAGCCGGCGCGCCGCGATAGTGTTCCGGCATCTGGTTATCCCATTTTTCCTCAGGATACTGCATCGTCACTTTCTTCTTGCGGCGCAGGATGGCCAGCGCGTGCCCGAAGGTGATCTTCAGGCCCTTGAGCAGCGCGGGGAGGTAGAACTTCTCCGCAAGGGTAAGCGTGGGGCGTTGGACTTTGATGACAGCCATGTCGTCGGGGGAGGGAGTAGGGGATTACCGGAAGAAGGCGAGGACGGCGGCGGTGAGGAAGACATTCGCGAGGGCGGCTTCGAAAAAGACGACCCAGCCAAGTTTCATCAATTGGTCGTAGCGGAACCGCGGCACGGTCCAGCGCACCCAGATGAAGAAAACAATGAAGGCAACCACCTTGGCCAGGAAAACCCCGGCCCCGAGAAGGGTCGCCCACCACGGCATCAGGCCGTCGGCCCCGCGCAGGAAATTGTCCAAGCCGAGGGGCAGAGACCATCCGCCGAGGAAAAGTGTGACGGTGAGAGCCGATCCGATCACCATGGCCGCGTATTCGCCCATGAAGAAGAGCGCGAACTTCATCGAGCTGTATTCAGTATGGTAACCGGCGACCAGCTCGGTCTCGCACTCGGGAAGATCGAAGGGCGCACGGTTGGTCTCCGCAAATAGCGAGACAGTGAAAATAACAAATGCGATGAGGGCCGGGATCCAGACCAGCCAAGCTTTCAGGTCCGTCACCGCCGCGCCCTCACCCTGGCCAAAAGCCACCGGCAAGAGCAACCACCCGTGACGGCTCTGGTGCTCGACGATTTCACCTAGATTCAGGTTCCCAAAAACAAGAAGCACCGGCAAGAGGGCTAGGCCAAGGGAGATCTCATAGGAGATCATCTGCGCACTCGAACGCACCCCACCGAGGAAAGGGTATTTGGAATTGGACGACCAACCCGCCAGCACGATGCCATAGAC
>JALOTR010000694.1 GCA_025457805.1 Akkermansiaceae bacterium
CAACACTCCGGAGCGTGGGAAGATGGAGGCAGTGGTGCCGGAGATGAGAATGGGATAGGCGTTGTAAAGTGTTCCACCGATCGTGCGGGTGTGGGCTACGGCCAGATCGAGCGTTTCGACAAGAGTGCCCGAGGAATTGTAAATCCGCACGGCACCCGAAGTTCCGAGGGTGGGCGCTGTGTCGAAGGTGATTTTCAGCGGAGTATCCGCACTGACGGACGTGGCATTGTTCGCGGGAAATAACGCAGTAGCGGTGAGCGCGTGCAGGCTTCCTGGGAAAATCACCAGCAAGACAAAACAACAGATCAAGTGGATGCGACAACTCCGCATGGGATTGGGTCAGCCCCGGTGGGTTCCAAACCGTGGCAGTCGCGCAAAGCTAGCCGAACTGTCATTTCAAAACAACTACCCCTTTTGAGAGGTGCAGCGCTCCGGTGGGAGCGCAGCGATGATTCTCAAAATGCGGAAGTTTGGTTGCCTCAAGGCTTTGTCACCTTCAAGCGGCCGAAGACCTTCCCGCCGGGCGCGTTGGGCGGGAGGAGGAAGCTGATGTCATCCGTCGTCTCGACCGCGGCGGCAGTGCTCCAGGATCCGATCTCCAGCGTGGAGGAAGTTTCGATCAGGTAGGTGACATCCCCTGCGGTTTTGGCGAGTGATCCTTTGACGAAGGTCAAGGTGTTGCCCGTGAACGAGCCTGTTGCTGGGCTGCTAGCTTGCGGATTCAAACCGAGTGCGTATTCAACGAGGTTGCTGATACCATCCTTGTCGTCATCGCCATTTTCGCCTTCCGTGACATTGTTTGCGGGCACCCAGGAAGCATATCCCGAGGGTGCCGTGCCGACCTGGATGCTGCCCAGTCCGGTGATTGCTCCACCCGAGTTCGCGGCATTGTAAACCTGGCCGTTGCCGGGTTGGGCAAGGCCATCGATGATGAGTTCCGTGACGATGTCCGTTCCGGCATTGGGCAGGTGGAGAACGGCTGGGGAAGACTCTGCAAGGCCGATGCGAAGGGTGGAGGCATCCGCGAAGTTCGATTGATTGACGACGAGCGTGCCGTCCTCGATGGAGGTGGTGCCCGTGTAGGTGTTGAGGCCTGTCAGGGTGAAGGTGCCGGTGCCGATTTTGGTGAGGGCATAGGTCCGGGCGGTGGATTGCCTGATCACGCCATCGAATGTGCTTGAGGCATCATTTGCGCCGACGGTGAGGGTATCCACCCCTGCGTTGACGAACGTGAAATCCACGGTTCCGGAGCCCTCGAGTTTGCCCAAGGTTTGGCTGGAGCCGTCCATATAGAAAAACGCACCGCTGGCGATGGACATGTTGACTCCGCTGGCAAGGGTCCGGGCAAAGGACAGCTTGAGATTTCCGCCATTGATGATGACATCTCCCGAGCCTGTGTGGTTTTCCTGAAGTTCCAGGCGACCGGCTTCGACGGTGGTGGTGCCACTGTAGGAATTGACGCCCGCAAAGATCTGCGTGCCTGCACCTTTTTTCACGAAGGAAATCGAGTTGCTGCCGTCGGTGATGACGGCCGGAGAGTATTCGGCAACCTCTGTGGGAGTCTCCGCCGGGTTGTTGCTTGTGAGAACCGAAACGCTGCTGCCATTGTTCGCAATGGTGGCGGTGCCGCCGAAGGCATTGCTGGAGATGCCTGCGAATTCCTGATCCATGCCATTCATGTCAAAGACAGTCGTGCCACCGGAGCCGAAGAACACACTCGATGTGGTCGGGAGTTTGTTATCCATACCCAGAATGATCAAACCACCATTGGAGAAGATCTGGGTCTGGCCGGTGTAGGTGTAGGCGCTTGTGCCTCCCAAGGTGATGTTGTCTCCCGAAAGCCCCGCGCGGAAAAGCAGATTGGCCCCGGCTACATTTTCCGAGATGGTTCCCGTGAGGGTAAGCGAGGCGCCGTTCTGGACCCCGATGCGGTTGAGGACGCTTGTCGAATTGGAAGCGAGCACGATGTCTCCTTCCCAGGTGTTGGCTCCGTTGTGGGCTTGGAGGGCACCCCGTTGGACGGCGGAGCCGCTGAAGAAATAACCGGCCGTCAAAGATCCGCGGCCGCTCATTGTGAGGGTCTGGCCTGCTCCATCGGTGATGCCGCCGCTGAGAACAAAGCTGACGTCATCCGCAGCCACGGTGATGTTTCCTGTGGTGGTATCCGCCGCTTGTTTGATGATCGCACCGGAGTTGATGGAGAGACCTCCTCCGTAGGTATGGGCCGCGCCATTGAAGCTGGCGATCCCGGTTCCGGTCTTGGTGATTCCCGTGGCACCAGTGATCCTGCCTGCACCATTGAAAGTGTAGTGGTTGGGCGAGTTGTTGCTGATGGCAACGGAAAGCGGGGCGAAGTCCGCCTCAATGGTCACCGTGCCACCGGCGGCGATATTGGGGAAAGTGACGAGTGCTGGCTCCGCATAGAGCGAGGTGTTTGCATTCCAGTTTTGGCTGGTGGTGTTCCAGAGACCGGTGCCATCCGCGTTGGCATCGCCGGACCAGGTGAACGCGGTGGCTGATGGAGATGTCACGTTGAGATAGTAATATCCATCCACCGTGTTTTCCTCCAGCGTGGCCACCATGTTGTTGGGCAGGGAGCCGACGTTGAGTGTGAG
>JALOTR010000695.1 GCA_025457805.1 Akkermansiaceae bacterium
CGTGGTTCCGATTTTCGCTTTCGGCATTCGCTTTCCCCGATGTTGGGATCCTGCGCACCGGGCCGAGGTTCCCGCTTGATTGTTTCGGATTTCTTAACTAATCAAGTGCCTCGGACCTCCCGACGATGGCGAAGCGAAATGGCACAAATGGCTTGAAGGGCACGAAGCGGCCGATGGGCAACCAGCGGCGGGCGAAGATGTCGTTTGTGGAGGCGCTCAGCACGATGAACCGCCGGGCGCACGATCAGGCCAACCGGGCGAACCGCAAAGCTGGGAATCGCGAGCTGAAATCGGTGCGCGCAGCCATCGCGGCGAGTTCGATGGATGAGGAGGAAACCCAGGTGGAATGGATGCGCCGCGTCGTGAGATGGGGGCTGGCGGCGATCCTGTTGCCGTTGTGCTGGGTGACGATGTGGACGCTGCTGTCGCGTTTTTCCCATGCCACGCTGGAGAAGAATTTCTGGCAATCGGCCGAGTTCTGGTATTTCGCCACGGGCGCGCTGCTGATGATCGGCTGGTTCTGGTCGGGCTTGCTGCAATCGTTTTTCCTCTATCTCTACGTGCTCGGCCATGAGCTGACGCATGCGATTTTCGTGCTGATTTTCCGCGGAAAAGTCACGGATTTCCATGTCAGCACGGAGGGTGGCTACATCACCACCAACAAGACGAATCTGGTCATCGCGCTGTCGCCCTACTTCGTGCCCTTCTGGTCGGTGGTGTTCGCGGTGATCTATGGGGCCTTGCGGTATTTTGCGGATCTCAAGCCCGGCTGGGATCTGGCGTTTTATGCGGTGATGGGGCTCACGTGGACCTTTCACATGATGTGGACCTTGTGGATGATTCCGCGGGATCAGCCGGACCTGAAGGAAAACGGCACGCTGCTCTCGCTGGTGATCATCTATCTCGCCAACCTGCTGGTCCTTGTGGGGCTGCTGTGCGTGGCGGAAGATGCGCCGCTGAAAAACTCGCGCGAGTTTGCCATGGAGTGGGTGCGCCACGCGGCGACCTGGTCGGACATGATCTGGAGGTGGTCGGTGACGATGATTTCAGAACTCAAGGCGGCGGGTCGATTTCAGTGAGCGTGGCCCCCGGCGACCAAGCCAGGGAGCTTTCAACCGCAGATGGACCCAGATTCACGCAGATGAAAGCGGGATGATGCACAAACCTTTGGGAAGGCGATGGCAACGTGCCCTGAACATAATCAAAACCTGATGGTTTCATCCAAATCTGCGTTCATCCACGTTCATCTGCGGTTCATTTTCCCCTCATCGGAGTTCATGCTCGCTGGCTTGATCGCCCTGAAGCGTGGCACTTGTTTTCCGGGTTGCCAATCGCGATGGGCGGAGGATGCTGGGTCATGATTGATCTGGACGCCAATGCGACCACGCCACTGCTGCCGGAGGTATTGGAGGCGATGCTGCCGTGGTTGCGCGGCGGGCATGCGAATCCATCCGGGTCCTACGCCGCCGCCAAGCTCGCACGCCGCGCCATCGACGAGGCGCGCGGGCAGGTGGCGGAACTGATCGGTGCGCAGCCGGAGGAGATTGTCTTCACCGGCGGCGGCACGGAGAGTGTGAACACGGCCTTGTTTTCGCTCGACCGGCTGGCAGGCCAGGGGAGGGCGGTGGTTTCCGCGATCGAGCACAGTGCGGTCTTGCGTCATGTGGAGAAACAACCACGCGGCTGCCGATTGGTGGCGGTGGATGCTGGCGGGCGACTCGATTCCAGCGATCTGGAAGCCGCGATGGCGGATGCGGCTTATGTTTCCGTGATGATGGCGAACAATGAAACCGGGATCATCCAACCCATCGAAGAAGTGATGGAAATCGCCCGCCGGCACCGCCTGCCGGTGCACACGGATGCGATTCAGGCTACGGGAAAAATGCCGATCGATGTGCGTGCGCTCGGGGTGGATTTGCTGTCGTTGTCCGCGCACAAGTTTCATGGGCCGAAGGGTGTGGGGGCGCTTTATGTGAAGAGCGGATTGAGATTCGAGCCCATGCTCTCGGGCGGTGGTCAGGAAGCGGGACGGCGCAGCGGGACGGAAAACACGGCGGGCATCGTCGGCATGGGCGTGGCTGCGGCGATGGCAAAAAGTTATCTAACAGATAGTAATCTGGCAGCTCTCCGCGATGCCTTCGAGTCGAGGGTGGTGGCCGGCATCGAGGGTGTCATCCGCAATGGTGACCCGTCCTTCCGCCTGCCGAATACCAGTCACCTTTCCTTTGATCAATGCGATGCGTCAGGCTTGTTGATCCTGCTGGATGAAGCGGGCATCGCCTGCTCGGCAGGTTCCGCATGCATGACTGGAAAACAGAAACCCTCGCATGTGCAGTTGGCGATGGGCATTCCGGAAATCCAGGCCAAAAGCAGCCTGCGTTTCAGTTTTTCCCGACTCAACACGCTGGAGGAGGCCATGGCAGCGGCAGATGCCGTCATCAAAGCGGTGGGCAAACTGCGCCGCGTGCAAGGCTCTGGCGTTGGCCCGGTGGTGGTGTATTCGCCGTGAGGCGGATGGCCACTTACTGTTCCTTGTTCTTTTTCACGCGGAGGCGTTCCTGGATCTGCTCGATGGCCTTCAGGGAAAGATCGACGATCCGGTCGTCATCGGA
>JALOTR010000696.1 GCA_025457805.1 Akkermansiaceae bacterium
GAGAAACGGGTGTAGATCTTGGCATTTTCCTTGGCTCCAGTCAGGACGACCTGATCGGCATTGATGACCACGACGAAATCGCCGGTATCAACGTGATTGGTGAAAATGGGTTTGTGCTTGCCACGCAGGAGGCGGGCAGCCTCCACGGCGACTTGGCCCAGGACCTTGCCCTTGGCGTCGATCACATACCACTTGCGCTCGACTTCGTGAGGCTTGGCGGAAAACGTCTTCATGTGCTTGTAATAAAATGACTCCGGGCACCTGTCGTGCGCGAAGGGGGACGCAAACTAGGGAGCTGGTTTCGGGGTGTCAACCGGGAAATCTCTGGAAATTTGATTTAAAATCAACCCGGCACAGGGGGATTTTTCCCCGGCACCGGCTGCTGGATGGGTCGCGATGGAGGATCTTCGGTCCGTCAGGAAACGGGCTTGAGCTTGTAGGGGTAGGTTTTGTTGGAGGCCCAGTGGGCGATGTAGATGTTGCCTTCTTCATCCAGGCAGACGTCGTGGCAGTTGAGGAAAGGCTTGGGATCGATATTGCGGTAGAGCCCGGCTTCACCTTCGGCTCCTGCGGTGGGGGCAAGGCCGCCGATGAGGGAGATGGGTTGGTTGTTTTTATCCAGGACCATCACAAAGCCACGGAAGTCGCTGCCCCACTGGCGGCGGCCGGAATTGATCACGGCGAAATAGACGTTTTCGCCGTGGATCACCGGGCGGCAGATCCATGCTCCGGGGAAATCGACGTGGCCGAGATTCTTGCCATCCAGCGAGAGGCTGAAGAGTTTGTTGGCGGCACGGGAAGTGACGAGCAGACGCGGATTGACAGGATCGCGGTCATCGAAGGCGACGCCGTGGATGCAGTTGAAACCATCGTGTTTGTAGCATCCCTTGATTTCGCCGCTGGCGGAGTAATGGGTGAGCCAGTTGCTGCCGTAACCGTCCGCCACGTAGATGTCGCCGTTGTGCGGATTGATGGCCGTCTCGGTGGGGCAAAACTCGGCTTCCTTGGTGTATTTTCCGGTTTTTTCCGGCCAGCCGAGCGTCATGATCTCCTTGCCGTTCATGTCGAGCTTCACCACGATCCGGCGCTTGGTATCGGTCAGCCAGAGAAATTCCGTGCCATTTTCATTGGCAAGCGAGAGCCCGTGGGATCCGGGATAGGTGGTGCCGAAGGTTTTCACCACTTTGCCGTCGGGTGAGAACTCGATGAGATTGTTCTGGGTGTGGGTGGTGCAGAGAATCAGGTTGCCGGAGCGGGTGCGGACGATTTCATGGCAATCGGCAACAGGGACCGGTTTTTCGGCTGCTTTGAAAGTCCAGTCCATGTCCCTGCGGAAACGAAGTTTTCCCTGGCCGAGGATGCTCGGGTCCGGATCCGCCGCAGCGGCGAGAGTGGACAAACAAGGCACTGCCAAGGCCGCGCTGGCGATGGTGGCGGTGGAACTGGCTAGGAATTGGCGGCGTGGGATGGATGGGTTCATGCTGGAGAAAAAGGGAGATTGGGGCTCACAGAAACACGCGAAAATTCCGAATCTTGCGTGCGGAAGGCAGAAATAATCGATTGGGCCAGTTTTCCGTTGTTCCGTGGCTCACTCGGGCGCATCGGTCGGCCGGCTCGGGGGCTCGAACAATGGGCGGGGCAGGGGACCGGTGCCGGAATCGCCCACGGCGGCCTGGGTGCGGATGGCGGAGGCGATGGCCTTGGCGAGTTGCTGGCGGTATCCGGGATCGGCGACAAGACGGGCCTCGGCGGGATTGCTGAGGTAACCGCCCTCAAGCAGGACGCAGGGGATTTCCGGATTGCGGGTGAGGCGGAGCCGGCGGCGGACCAGGCCGCGGCTGGAGCTTTCCACGGGGCTGACGGAGGCCATGGCGCGTTGGAAACGGGTGGCAAGCCCATGGCTGTCCACGCGCCAGTAGTAAGTCTCCGGACCGCGAACGTGGGAGGGGCCGGCATTGAAGTGCATGCTGATCAGGATGGCATCGCCGTATTCGTTGGCGCGGACGACCCGTTCATCCAAGTCGATGAAGGTGTCATCGGAGCGCATTAGGATGGTTTTGAAACCACGGAGTTCGGCCCGGATGCGCTTGGCCATGTCGAGCGTGAGGTCTTTTTCGCGCTGGCCGGTGTGGCGGCTTACGGCGCCGGGGTCCTTGCCGCCGTGGCCGGCATCGATGATGACCGTATCGAATCCGCGGGGGCCCGGGCGATGTCCCCAGACATCCCGGCCCGCTGAGGTGCGGGGGCCGCTGTTTCCACAGGAGTTGAGGGAGAGCACGGCAGCGGCGAGCAGGAAGGGGGTGGTCCAGGATTTCCAAGTGAGTGGCATGGGCGGTTTCTGGCAGGAAGATTGCCGGAGGGGAAGCACGGGATTTGAATGGAGGCGGGCTCTTGACAGTGCCGACCTGTGGGGGACATTTCTTGCCTGTTGAAAGCATCCCACATCATCCCTCCTGCGGCTGCCTTGCTGGTGGTCGTCACCTGGAATTTGTCCCGCTGGCAGGCGGTCGCGTCAGAGGAGAAGGAAACCACCATCCTGCGGGAAAAAGTGCAGTCGGCCCGCATCGTGGCGGAACCATCCAGCACTGGCGGAAAAGCCGGGAAATCCAC
>JALOTR010000697.1 GCA_025457805.1 Akkermansiaceae bacterium
TTGGAATCTGCGCGCTGCCCCTCGTGCTTTCGTTGCCGCTCAAGGTGCGCATCGGCATGCAGTTCCGCGACCGCGGCGGGGTGCCGCATTGGCCGCCCTACTACGCCCCAGCACTCAACAGCAAGTCCTCCGGCCTCAAGGGTTGGGTGACAGACAAGCAGGTAGTTTTCTCGGATCAACCTTGGGCCGTGGCCTGGTATGCGGACCGGGTGAGCATCTGGCTGCCACCGACGCGGGAAGGCTTCATGAAACTCGAAACGGTCGCCGCGGACCTGCAAACCCCTGCTGCCGGCATTCTGATTTCCCCCTCCTCGCACGGCTCCGGTCCGATCTCGGAAGTCGCGGAGCGCTATCGGGATTTCACCGCGCTGGTGCTCGATGGGCGCGTTCTGCTCGCCACTTATCCGCCGGGCATGACCATCGCGGACAAGAGCCCGAAGATTCAGGAAATTTACAAACACTACCCCTTCCGCCAACCGCTGGTGGGCATGGACATGGTTTATTACAGCGAGCGGGCCATCCGGATGGAGAAACGTCCTGAAAATTCGAACTGACATCCCATGGCCAAACGCAAAACCGACGCCGGGGACGAAGCAAATGCCCCGAATTTCGAAGACGCCCTCGCCGGGCTGGAATCCATCGTGGAGGCGATGGAGCACGAACAACTCCCGCTGGAGGACCTCGTGGCCTACTATGAAAAAGGCTCCGCCCTGCTTGATCGCTGCGAATCCATCCTGCAATCCGCCCGCGGCCGCATCGAGCTGATCACGCTGCGCAATAAAAACGAGGTCGATGCCGATTCCAAAACTGGCGCGACCCCTGAATTTACCCCACTGTCCGGTGCGCCGGAAGATTCCGACGACGACCACGATGACATCCGCCTCTTCTGAGCCCATCCAGCCCACCGAACCCACTGAGCCACCCGCCCTTGGTCCGCTGCTCCGCTCCATTCATTCCCCGGACGATGTCAAAAAGCTCGCCGATGATGAACTGATCGATCTCGCCGCCGAGGTCCGGCATTCGCTCATCACCTCGCTTTCCCGCACGGGCGGCCATCTTGGCCCGAATCTGGGCGTGGTGGAGCTGAGCATCGCGCTGCACCGGGTGTTTTCCACGCCGAATGACAAGTTTGTCTTCGATGTGGCGCACCAAGGCTACGTCCACAAAATGCTCACCGGTCGCGCGGACCGCATTCACACGATCCGCACCTACAAGGGCTTGAACGGTTTCCTGCTGCGCACCGAGTCCGAGCACGATGCCTATGGCGCGGGTCACGCCGGCACCGCCCTTTCCGCCGCCCTCGGCATGGCCGCCGCGCGCGATCTGGCGGGTGGGGACAACCACGTCGTCGCTGTCGCGGGGGATGCCGCCTTCACCTGCGGGCCGACCCTCGAAGCGCTCAACAACATCGCGGAAACGACGCGCAAGTTCATCGTGGTCCTCAACGACAACGAGTGGTCCATCGACAAGAATGTGGGAGCCATTGCCCGCTATTTCAACGACTTGCAGACGCACCACACCTTCGCTTCGGTGCGCGCCAAGGCGGCGGAATTTGTGGAAAAAGTCGCTGGCAAGGCCGCCCGCACCCTCGCCCACAAGGTGGAGGAAGGGGCGAAAAACCTGCTTTTCCCGAATGTCTTGTTCGAGAAATTCGGCCTCCGCTACTACGGCCCCATCGATGGTCACGATCTTCCGCTTTTGGTCCGCACCTTCGAGCATCTTAAGACGCTCCACGAACCGGTCGTGCTCCACATCATCACGGAAAAAGGCCGCGGCTACCAACCGGCCATCGACAATCCGGGGAAATTTCACGGTCTCGGCACTTATCAGATCAACGACGGTTCCACCGATGTCTCCCCCACACCGACCTGCTCAGATATCTTCGGGCGGACGGTCACGGACATCGCGAAAAAAGATCCCAAAGTAGTGGCCATCACCGCCGCCATGCCGGGTGGGACGAAATTGGAGATTTTCAAAAACGAGCTGCCGGACCGCTATTTCGACGTCGGCATCGCGGAGGAACACGCCGCCTTGTTTGCCTGCGGTCTGGCCACCGAGGGCTTCCGGCCGTTTCTTGCGATTTACTCGACCTTCATCCAGCGCGCCTACGACATGATCATCCACGACATGGCGCTTCAGGGGCTGCCGGTGCGCATGTGCATGGACCGCGGCGGGCTTTCCGGCGATGACGGACCGACGCACCATGGTTTGTTTGATATCGGTTTCCTGCGCCACATCCCCGGCATCGTCCACATGCAGCCGAAGGATGAGGATGAGTTCGTGGACATGCTCCACACAATGGCCGCCTACGATGCAGGCCCCTCCGCCATCCGCTACCCGCGCGGTGCGATCAAGGGCACGCCGATCAAGAAACGGCCGGAAATTCTGGAAATCGGCAAAGCGGAAGTCGTCGCTGATGGCGCGGACGTGGCTCTCATCGGCCTCGGCACGATGTTTGAAATGGCCGAACGCGCCAAAGCGCTGCTCGAAGCCCAAGGCCTCTCGGTGGCGCTCATCAATCCGCGTTTCATCAAGCCGATGGACACTGCCGTCATCGAGGAATACGCCCGCAAGTGCCGGGTCGCCTGCACCTTGGAA
>JALOTR010000698.1 GCA_025457805.1 Akkermansiaceae bacterium
CGCCAAACGTTTCGCCGCCATCGAAGCCCGCCTGCGGCGCTGGGAGGCGGAACCGGTTTTGCTGGAAATCCGCTCCGCCCAACAAAACTTCTGGAAAAGCGAAGCCGCCGTCGCGGAAGCGATGGCATCCGTCGATGAAGCCGGCGCGCTTGTGGAAAAAGAAACCCGCCGTCGAGATGCCGCCCGCGAGGCCGTGCTCAAAGCGGAGCCCATGGCCGAGGCCCGGCTCTTCCTCGCCCAAAGCGCTCTCAATTCCGCCCGCCGCCTCCACGCCACCCGCGCCGCCACCGCCGACCGTCTCGCCAACGAACTGCAATCGCGGAAAGCGGAAGTGGAGAGGTTGAAGGCGAGATTCGGGAAATGAAAAACGCTTTGCCCCACGGGTTCGGAATTATCGGAATGGGTTCACCACGCGCACTCCCCCGTAGTCCTGCCCATCATTCAAATCCTCCGACAAAACCGTGTCGCAACCGGCGCTCCGCGCTGCCTCGATGATGGCGGCATCCCAATACGAAATGCCCCAGCGCTCGCGCGCGAGCAATGCGGCGTCGAGGATCTCCGGTGTGATGGAAACCGGATGAAAACGTTTCCAACTTCGAATGAGGCCGGTTGCCTCTTCATGGGTAAGCGCACCTTCCCGCGTGCAACGCGTGGCCTGGACGTAGAATTCCTGGAGCACTTGAACCGACAACCTGAGATCCGGGTAGCGCAGCAACTCCGTCGCCACCCGCTGTTTCTCCGCTTCCCGGTCGAGCAGACTCACCCGATACAGCAAGATGTTGGTGTCAACGAAGCGCATGCCGGTCATGAATTTCTTCTCTGGTCAATCGCCGGGCGGCGGAATATTCGCTGCCACGTTCCTGAAGCCGCAGAATAATCTCGTCCTCCTGCCTCCTCAATCTTTCTGCCTCGGTTTCTTCCGCCGCCAGTTCGACGAGGATTTCCCGAACAATCGCGGAAAGCGAGGTCCGGCGCTCCGCAGCCCGCACCCGCGCCCTGTGGTAAGTCTCTTCATCCACGGTAACTGTGATATTTTTCATATTCACAGGAAACAGCATGATTGACGAATTGTCAATAGCAGCCTCATGCATCTCGGGCTCGATCATCATCACCGTGATCGTGTCACCCAAGCCTTTCGAACGGCGGATTTTTGCACGGCGCAACCCACTGAACATCAACATGCTCAGAAGAATTCTGATGACCATGGACGAAAAGCCCTCGCCCCTTTCAGGGGAGAGGGTTGGGTGAGGGGTAGCGAGTGAGCCTCCACCTTGCAAAAATCCGCCATGCCCCTTTCGCGGATGTGCCGGAAAATTCTTGCTGGCTATTCCAATGCGGGGAATGATGGCGCATCATGCGCGTCTCTATTTCCCGCCTTTTGCTTCTTTTGGTTGCGAGCCTTTCCATTTCTCTGCCGGTCGAGGCGCGGACCTGGACCAATACCAAGGGACAAACGATCGAAGCGGAGTGGGTGCGCTCCGACCAGCAGAACATCACCTTGAAAAAACCCGGCGGGGAACTGGTCACTTTCTCCATCCAGCTCCTGTCTCCGGCCGACCGAGAGCACGCCGCGGAACTGGCGAAGGAAAACCAGCATCCTGCCGGATGGCAGCCGGTGGAAATCGTCATGGAAAGCTCCTGGGATACCGTATCGGCTGTCGCGATGCCGGATGCCTTCCGGCGGGAAGGGGCGAGGGTGTGGCGGGCCCATCTGCCTCCGGGTGCGTGGATGAAGCTCGAACTTCGCGTCAGAGCGATAAGTGGGCGAAAGCTAGGTTTTGGCGATGGCATGGGGATTGAAACCCATCTAATGCAATGGAAGGGGCATCCGCAGATCTTTCTGCGCAAACGAGGTCAGCTCCTCCAGCGCTCCATCGATGGGGGCAAACGCTGGGAGCTGGCAGGGGTCGATCTCCTGACGACTTTTTCCTACATGGGAAGCAAGTGGCACGACGATTATCGGGGCAAACTCCTCCGCTTGGGACCAGTTGAAAGTGTCAGCAGTTTCGATTTTGCCAACATCAATCATAGCCCGATCCCTCTGGATTCCCTCGATCCCGCCGCCATTTCAATGTCGGTTACCTTTGACTCCGACTTCACGCCCTTTGGCCAGCGGCCCCGCTTGCGGGCTCTCTACTTGCGGGGCCAACTGAAGAAATTCGACAGCCTGTCCACCCTCACGCGCATCGAATGCCTGGACAGCGGCAATGCCTTCACCTCCACGCTTGAACAGTTCGCTCCGTTGGCCAAAATGAACGGCCTGCGCTTCCTCCAAACAAGTCTGGGCAGCCGCGCTGATTTGGCGCCGATCCCTTCCCTGCAGCACCTTGAAGCCCTGAACATGTATGCCCACGAGCCGAAGTCGCTCGAAGCCCTTGTGTCGCTCAAAAAGCTCCACTCGATCGGAGGACTCCCGATTCAACCGGAAATTCTGGGCCGGATGCCTGGAATCGTGCGCATCGGAGGTTTTATCCCGAACGTGAAGGACAGCCCATCCCCCCTGTTTTCTTTGCAAAAGGTGGTGGCTCTCGGGATGGTGCCTGTGGAAACTCTCAATGCCTGGAAAGCCGCCGGGGGATTGGGCGGGCGGGCTGCCCG
>JALOTR010000051.1 GCA_025457805.1 Akkermansiaceae bacterium
CGCAGGCGGCTGGATTGGAAAATGCGGCGCGTTGGAGGCGAGATATAAAAAGAATGATTGCTCGGATTCCTTCTGAGGTCCGCGCAGGTAATCGGCGGCCCAGTCGGAAAACAGGTCGGTGGCGTGCCCCGTGGGATGAATCACCTCCTGGTTGTGACGCATGTAGTTATGCCCTTCGCGCAAGTGTGTCGTGTAGCTGTCCATCATGTCACCAAGGAAGCCGTGGAAATGTTCGAAGCCACGGTCATTCGGGAGCTTGGGCGATTCGAGTCCGAGATGCCACTTGCCGATGATGGCAGTGTGATAGCCCGCGCCGCGGAGCAGATCGGCAAGAGTGGGAACTTTCGGGTCGAAGTATCCCCAAGAGTTCTGTGGCTGGGTGCGGATCACACCCGGCACACCAACGCGGTCGGCATAGCGTCCAGTGAGCAGGGCCGCGCGGGTCGGCGAGCAGACCGCACAGTTCGCCCGCATGGTGGTGAAGAGCATGCCTTCCTTCGCAATGCGATCGATGTGGGGCGTGCGGACATCCTTCGCGCCATACGTCGATACATCGCCGTAGCCGTGGTCATCAGTGAGGATGATCAGAAGGTTCGGACGCGGGGCGGAGGTGCTTGCGTGAACTGGAAACGACAGCAAGGTGGCAAGGAAGATCGAAGCTAGTGAAATCCTTATCATGGGATGAGCCGAAATCGTTTACTTCTCTTTCGCTGATGAAAACTTCTTCAAGTATGCTGCTGCGGCTTCTCGGAGTTGCTTGGTGATATCCGGATGCTTGGTCGCGAGGTTGTGTTGTTCAAGCGGGTCATCCATCAGATTGAAAAGTGATTCCTCAATCGTGGAAGTCTTGGTTTCACCGCGTCCTCCGTCGTGACCAGGACGGACCACATCGCGGTATTCGTGGGGCAGGTGAAGTTTCCATTTCCCGTCGGATGTCATGGCTGCCTCAAGGTTCCACCCGGTGGAGAAGAAATAGTGACGATGCGGGTTTTTCGCCCCCTGATCGCCACGCATGAGTGGCCAGATGTTTCTGCCGTCGGTATCCTGTTCCCGCAATGTGACTCCTGCAAGCGCGGCAAGCGTGGGATAAAGATCGATGGAGCAGAAAGCGCGATCGTTGACTGTGCCAGGTTTGAGCTCGCGTGGAAATTTCACCGTGAGCGCGGAGCGGATGCCTCCCTCGAAGCTGGTCCCTTTATGTTCGCGGAAGGGAGTTTTGCCAGCATGGTTTCCAAACTCTTCCCAAGGTCCATTGTCCGAGGTGAGGAGAAAGATCGTGTTGTTCTCGACGCCGGTTTCGCGGAGGGCAGTCATGATTTCACCCACCGACCAATCGATCTCCGTAATGACATCGCCGTAGAGTCCTGCTCCGGATTTGCCTTTGAATTCATCGCGGCAAAAGAGCGGGACGTGTGGCATCGAGTGGGCGACATAGAGAAAGAAAGGTTGTTTGTTGGCCTGCGCACGAATGAAGCGAGTCGCGCCTTCGGTGGCCCATGCGGTGAGGTGCTTCTGATCATCGGGGCTGATGTCCGCGATCTTGATCGTGCCATTTTCCCAATAGGGCAGAGGCGCATCACCCCGCCCTTGCTTCCATGCGGGATTATGACGCCACATGTCATTGGAAACAAGCAGACCTGCGGACTCATCAAAGCCCCGTGCCATGGGTCGTGTCTCGGGCACATCGCCAAGATGCCATTTGCCAAAGTGAGCGGTGGCGTAGCCGTGTTGTTTGAACGTTTCGGCCATGATCGGGTGCTTGGGATCGAGGCCGCGCTTGCCCGGGGCGATGGCATTGACGACGCGGTTGCGGTGCGGGTAGCGACCCGTCAGCAATGCGGCACGGGATGCCGAGCACACAGCTTGTGGCACTTGAAAGCGTGTATAACGCACGCCCTCGGCAGCGAGTCGCTCGACATTCGGTGTCGGGTAGGGTGGATTTCCAAACGGATGAAAGTCCGAGTAAGCCGCATCATCCAAAAACATGAGAACCACGTTGGGTTTCCCGGCCGCATTCGCGCCGCCGATGGCGGAAAGCACGAAACATATAAGAATGAGGAATCGTGATATCATTTGGATTTTGGAGTGGGTGTAGTGCGCGCAGGCATCTCGGGGCTGAATGATGCCTCTCCCTTCAACCGGCGGGCAGCCTCGCCGACCAGCCAAAGATAATGATCGGTGGGAAGTCCGTCATAGGTCAGGAAGCGGCTGGCACCCGTGGGCGGATTGTTGGTGGATTTGAAAATGTGGGTGCCCTCGTCGAGTTCATCAAACATCGCCTGATAGATCATCGTGGCACCGGTGCCGCGCACCAGCGAGTCGTATTGGGACCAGAGGAATTTGCCGCCAAGGCGATCGATGAAGGCATCGGGATTCTCGTTGGTGCCCTTCTTCAGGTTGGACCATGAGAAGCCGGGGAAAACCACCGGCATGTATTCCTTGTGGTTGGCGGCGCACCATTGGAGGTCGGGTTTGGCGATCCCAGCCGCGTAGCGTTTTGCTTCATCGATGCCGCCAAAGCGCCCGACCGTCCACGGCGAGATGATGTCGGCCGACTGATATACTTTTTCCCAATCTGCAAAGGGTCCTGCATCACGTTCGCCCGCGCGCCAGTGGGTGGGGGTTCCGAGCATGATGGTGAGTCCGCCGCACTCGGGATCGTTCTTCAGGAAATCCATCAGCGGCTCGATTTCCGCCGGACCGTAGTCGCGCTTGCTGAAGCCCACGCCCCACAGCGCAAGCACCGGGCGGCCTGCGTGCTTTTGATAGGCGGGGTCCTTGAGGATGCCCAATTCCTTGACGAGGAAACGCCAGTCGTCTTTCACCGCCGCTATGCGCGCGGCGGACATGTTGGAAAGGTCATACATCACCGCATAAGTGCGACCATGGCTTGCGGCACCATCGCGACAATGCTGAAGGACTTTGGTGACGGAGCGCGATTCATCGTTGTCAGCCCGCCCGCCCTTGGGGTTTGTCACCTCGGTTGCGAAACGCTGAACAAACACACCGTCGATCCCGTATTCGCGCATCCACTTGAAGTGGCGCACCACCGTATCGCGCACGGCAGAGCTGAAGACTTGTGCAACGGTCCCATCGGCATGACGGAATTCGGTGTCGAAACGCTCATGATCTCCAAAGCCGGTCAGATCGGGCCAGAACTCGATGCCAGCCTCTCCGGGCTTGAACATTCCAGTTGTCTGGCTGCGGTAATGTTTCCAATTCAGTTTCTCGCCATCACCCGGCGTGCGGAACCATCCCTGATAGCCGCACATGACCTTGCCTGTCAGAGTCGAGGCATCGACACGCGGCGAATCGGGCTCGGCGAGTCCAGCAACTTGAACTGACTCCTGAAGTTGCTTTTCCCCACCGGTGAGGACCGACACGCCGACAAGGGCAACGGCAAGACTCACGTTGCAGATCGATATGGGTTTCATGAGATCAGTGATAAAAATTGTCCTTGGGCTGGTGACGGAACCAGAGGAACCAAATTGCCGCGAATGAGCCTACGCAGATCGCCGCGGATACTGCAAAACCCTCCCAATTGTGAATGATGAAAAGCATGGGAGCAAGGAACAGTGTTGTTTGCCACAGCAACGCAAACGGCAATGCGATGAGATCCTGGCGATGTTCGCGCGAGGTCTTGGCGCGTTCTTCAGGCGAAAGCGTGTCCTTAAGATGTCCCCACACACCGAACGGGCGGGTTTCCAAATACATCTTGCGCAACACGTCCGGGTCGGTGGGTTCGGTGAGCAATGCCACAATGACCGAGCTGAGAAAGCCGACGGCCAGCACAAACACAAATTGCCAGATCTCGTTGAGGTCGGGCCAAAGCAAGCGCTGGGCGATCGCGGCGGCGATACCGATGAGCGTGCCGATCGCGCTGCCAGCGCCGTTGAAGCGCCACCAATAAAGCCGGAGGAATGCGGGCACGAGGAAACCCGCACCAAAGCCCATCATCATCCAACCCCAAATGTCGTTGATGCTATCAAGAGTGAGGGAAAAAAGATAACTGAGAACCACGATGCCAACGACCGAGCCCCAACTTGCAAAGATCAGCTCGCGAGTCTTTGCCTGGGGGCGCACCCAGTCCTTGTAAAAGTCGTTCACGAACTGCCCGGTTGCCAGATTCACCCAGCTGCCGAAGGTCGAAAGTGCGGCAGCGATCAACGCGATCACCAGCACACCGCGCATGCCCTCGGCCACCGACATCATCAATACGGCGGAAAGGATTTTCTCAGGGTTCACGGTGCCCTCGTAGCTGAGGAGATTCATTTTTTCCGCCCACTTGTCCTTGCCGAGCAAAGATTGCAGCGAACCCACCAAGGCGGGGTCCTGTTTGTCGGGCGCGTTGGCGATCGAGGAAATCAGTGTGCCCCATTGCGGTTTGTCAGTTTCCGGGTGGGCCTTGTGAATCAAGGCTGCGGCTTCCTTGAGTTTTGCTTGCTCTGGCAGCAGGTCATTGACGAGGTAGAGGCCCATCACCGCGATGCCGATCATCATGGGCCAGCGCACGGTCATCAGCAGCGTCCAAAGCATCGACAGCTTGGCGCACTCGCGGTCGTTTTTCGCACCGAAATAGCGCGGGTCCGCGCCGGTGCCGAGGCCTGCGACAATCGTGCGGATCAGGTAGAACGAAGCGAAGATGAGCAGGTGTTTGTAAACTTCGTATCCTTGTGGCACATGGACGTTCCATTGGGGCGAGCCATTGATCCAGTCGGGACTTCCAGTCACTTTCATGGCGATTTGTGATATCTCGCCCACGTCGGCAACTCCGGTGAAGGCCTTGAAGGAAATGTAAATCACTGCCACGAGGATGATGGCGACCTGGAAGAGATCGGTGAAGATCACGCCGTAAAAACCGGACATCATCGTGTAGAGCGTGGCCATCACAAGCAGCGTCAGCGAGCATGCCTCGGGCGAGTAGGGCAGGAAGGTCGAAAGGAAAACCCCCGCGCCGATGATCAGATAGGCGAGCATGCCGATGGTGGTGAGCACGGTGGCGATCACACCCATCAATTGCGAGGCGCGTCCGCCCCAGCAATCGCCGAAACGATAGATGTTCCACTGCGCTCCGGTGAGGCAACCGGAGCGACGATGCCACTTGCCGGTCCACAGCATCATGAAGGGCAGTATGAGCACAGCTCCGCCGCGGAACTCGATGAAAAGCCCTTTGGGTCCCATCAGAAAGAGAAAGGAAACGATCACCGCCGTGCCGGCAAGATCCAGGAAGCTTGCCATGCCGGAGATGCCCATCGCCCACCACGGGATGTTCTTTCCGCCGCAGATGTAGTTGTCCAGGCTGCGGGAGGCGAGGCGCTTGAGGTAGAAGCCGAGGAAGATCAAGACAAGGACGTAGAGTCCCATGAAGATATAATCTGTGGTTCCGAAGTAGTCGGTGGTTTTCATGTGGGTTTTAGCGGGTGAACTCGCCGAATGGCCGGTTCGGAAATGTGGCGAGGTGCTTTCTCAATCGCGCCTTGAGGTCGGCGACTACTTCCGGGTGACGGTCGACCAGGTTGTGGTTTTCCATGGGATCATTCTCAAGGTCGTAGAGTTGATTCGTCTGGAAATAGTTCGGGTTGTGGCGCGAGCTGTGATAGCCGAGATGCTTGTTTGCGACCCAATAGGGAAACCGGTTTGGTGGAGCATCACCGAAGGCTGGAAACTTTTCTCCGGCGTCGATGCGGCTTTTGATTTCCGGCGGATAGCGCACGTCAATGTATTTCCACTTCCGGGTCTTCACGGCGCGGGCGAAACCAATTTCGTGGAAGGTTTCGTCGCGCAGAGGAGCCGTCTCGCCACTCTTGAGAACCGGAGCGAGTGAAACGCCGTCCATTTGGTAATCAGCCGGCAACTTGGCTTCGGCGAGGTCGAGGATGGTGGTGGCATAGTCCGTGTTGAGCACGAGATGCGGGTAAACCGAGCCGGGCTTGATTGCCGCCGGCCAGCGCATCACCAGCGGAACCTTCAGGCCGCCGTCATAAAGCGTCGTCTTGCCGTAACGCCAGGTGCCATGGTCGGAGCTCACGATCACCAGGGTGTCCCGTGCGAGTCCACGCTCGTCGAGCCTGCGGAGGATCGCGCCGATGGAGTGATCAAACCAGGTCAGCCAAGCGTGTTTCACGTCGAAACCGGCCGCAGACACTTCCTTCTTGATGGATTCACGCGATGGCATGAACGAGTAGTCGAGGTCGGTCCGATAGCCTTCCCCCGTGTAGCCGGGATCCGCGTCGAGTCCGTTGGCGAAACCGGTCTTGGTTTTCGCCCAAGGATCGGGGCCATGCGGGATGGTCGTGCCATAGTAGAGAAAAAAG
This sequence comes from Akkermansiaceae bacterium, assembly GCA_025457805.1. Classification (GTDB taxonomy): domain Bacteria; phylum Verrucomicrobiota; class Verrucomicrobiia; order Verrucomicrobiales; family Akkermansiaceae; genus Luteolibacter. The sequence continues at coordinate 6,315 of JALOTR010000051.1, forward strand.
GGTTTCTCGCCATCCAGAGAACGCGTATCGAGAAAATCGAGCACGGATCGCGTGGTCCACTCGACGTTGTGGACGTTGGAAGGCTTGTTGAAGAGTTCCAGCAGGTTTCCCGGATAGACCGCGCCCACCCAGTCAAACCCCTCCTTGCGGAGGCGCGAGCGCCACCACTGCTGGTTGTCACGCATGGCCTGGTTTGTCAGCGGGTCGGTCCGTGGGTCGCTTTCCAGCGGATAGCGTTTCAATCCCGCTGCGGCTGCGCTGCCCCAGAGCGAGGGTTTTTCGAGGATTTCCTGTTCGATGATATGGCTTTTTCCCACCCAGGCAGTCGTATAGCCCGCCGCTTGCAGCAGACGCGGCAGGCTGGGCTCTCCATTCCCGAGTTCCACGTTGTTTTCCGGGCGCGCCATGGTGCCGGCGGGAAATAAATGGTTGAATACCGGGCCCCGGCTCCTCGTGGCGTGACGACCCGTCAAGGTGGTGTAGCGGGAGGGAGAACACACCGGACACGCCACATTCGCGTTGGTCATCACGATGCCCTCGCGCGCCATCCGGTCGATATGCGGCGTGAAGACCCTGTCGCCACCAAAGCCAAAACCCGGCGGCGAAACCAGCTTGGGATACTGCGGCACAGGTGGGTTGCGCGGGCTCTGGTCATCGGTAAGAATGAGAATTACATTCGGCCTCCGGGCCGCAATACAACAGACAGTTGATCCAAGAAACACCACCAGCAGCGCGCAAAGCCCAGCTGACCGCACGCTGCCCACACCAAGCGAACCCAGTGATGTCACGGCAAAGGTGAAACGTTTTTTCATCGCGTTTTTGAGGATCGATGGAGATCAATTTCCACACTCAGCGCCGGGCGACCGACTCCCTGATGACGAGTTTGGTCGGTTGGACCTGATGGACGATGGATTTTTCCGGATCAGCAAGGCGATCGAGCACGAGCCGGGCACTCACGGCACCAATATCACGTTTTTTGAGGCTGACCGTGGTCAATGCCGGACGGGAGCGGGAGGCGGCCGGATCATCGTCGAATCCGACCACGGACACATCATCCGGCACTTTGCGGCCGGCTTCCTCCAGGGCATCCATCAGGTTCAGGGCCATCGTATCGTTCACCGCGAAGACCGCTGTCGGCGGGTTCTCCGAGTTGAGACGTGCCAGAAGTTCTTCGGCCGCCTCCTTGTCGTGATCCACCCGGATGAGGGAATCCGCCTCGCTGACCTCGATGCCGCAGGATCGCAGGCCTGAAAAGAATCCCGCGATGCGTTGCTCGATATTGTAGAGAGGGCTGCGGTAAGCGGTCATCACGACCTTGCGGTGTCCAGACTGATGGAAGTGCTCCGCCACCTGCTGCGCGCCGCCGAATCCATCGCTGGTCAACGAGTCCGCATCAAACGAGCGGACGTAACCGTCAACGATGCAGAGGGGCACCGGGCAGTGACGCAATACCTCGTAATCTGCCAAGGTGAAAACGCCAGCCAGCACCACGAGTGCATCGACTTTTCCCTGCCTGACAATCGAAGGCATGCCGTCGGGGTCCCTGCGATTGCCGAGAACCAAATCAAGCCCCGCCTCGCCGAAGGTTTCCGCCAAGCCCTCCATGATTCTGGCGTAGAAAACGTTGCCGAACAGTTCGGCGAAAGAAGGAGCGTAGATGACACCGACGGCATCGGTGCGCTGCAGACGAAGACTCCGCCCGGCAGAATTCGGGACGAAATTCAATTCGGCGCACTTGCCAAGGATCAGTTGCCTCATTTCGCCGCTCATCCGGCCACGGCCGTTGATGGCATTGGATACGGTGGCAACCGAACATCCGAGGAGTTCGGCGATGTCTCGGAGCTTGGCACCTCCAGTGGGGATCGACATGCGCGGAGTCTGGGAATCCGTGGACGGATTGACCAGTCCGGAATGGGGCCGTTTGAGCAGCATCGGGTCAAACGAGTTTGGGTTCCCAGCCGGCGCGATATTCGCGTTTGAGCATCGCTCCCACCTCCGGCAGACCGCGGGCAACCATGTTTGCAGAGTCCCAATCGATCTTCTTCGCAAGACGGACGGCGAGGTTTCCGGCCAGCACCATTTCGGTCAAAGGGCCGGCGTGATCCTCGAAGTTTGAGACCGGCTTGTCGCCCTCGCCCCGCACCGCGCGGCAGAGTTCCTGGGTCGGCCCACCCTTCACCCGCGGATACACCTGTGGGATCGTCCTGGCCTTCTGCAGCAGGGTTTCAGGGAAAATGACGGGAGCCGTCCCACAGTATGCGTCGTTGAAGAAAATGATGCCTTCGGTGCCGATGAACACCTGGCCGAACTCGGGATTGAGCTCAAGCTCCATGGGTAGGCCAGGCGGACGGACGAAGTCCTTGTCGGTGTTGGGATTCGCCACGCCATCCTGCCAAATGACTTTGACCGCCGCACGGCGGCCCTTGGCGGGAAATTGATAAACGAGGGTGGAGCGCTTCGGAGCGAAGGTCTCATCGAACTCGGAAACCTTGCTCGCCTCGACGATGAAATCGCCTTTGAGGTCGAGAGCCCAAAATGCCGAATTCATGCAGTGGCAGCCGATGTCACCCAGTGCCCCGCAGCCATAGTCCCAAAATCCACGCCACTTGAAGGGGTGGATGGCCGGGCTGTAGGGACGGTGGGTCGAACAGGTCCCCTGCCAGACATCCCAGTTGAGCGTTTCGGGCACCGGTGTGGCAGGCAGGAGAATGCCGGTGCCTTGGGGCCAGATTGGACGGTTGGTCCAGTAATGGACCTCTTTGACCTCGCCGATCAGTCCCGCTTCGATCCACTCGCGAAGCAAACGGGTGCCTTGCATGGTGGCTCCCTGATTGCCCATCACGGTGAGCACGCCTTTATCTTTGGCGTAATTGGCAAGAGCGCGGGTTTCCCAAAGATTGTTGGACAGAGGTTTCTGCACCATCACCGGCTTGCCGTGCCGGATCGCCTCCACGGCGATGGGAAAGTGCATGTGGTCGGGAGTCGAGACGGTGACCACATCGATCTTGTCGGCAACCTCGGCGAACATTTCCCGGTAGTCCGAGAAAACACGGGCGTCAGGAAATTTGAGCATGGCCTTCTGCGCCTTGGTGCTGTCCACGTCGCATAGAAAGGCGATCCGGTTGCCGGCGGAGATTTCCGTGATATCGCTCCAACCCTTCCCGGCACAGCCGATTGCGGCGACGTTGAGAACCGCGGAGGGATTTTTTCCGAAAAGAAGATTGGGAGCCAGAAGTCCGCCCGTTACGGCCGTGGCGGATTTGATGAAGCTACGGCGGTTGATGGAAGAATGCATAAAATGATAAAAACGAGGTCATTCGGGAACCGCCGCCGATTTGGCTGGCGGCTCCCTTTTGTCCTTCGGAGAAACCCATAACTCCAAAGGTTGATAAGGATGGAGGCAGTGATGGGTTGGGATTATTGAGTCACTTTGAGACGGAGGAAGTTACTTGGCGGGGTGCCGGGAGTGAACGAGTAGGAAACCGTGGTCGAATTGTTCACATAACTTCCGCCACTCACTTCGCTCCAAGCATCAACGGTGCCGAGGTCGGTCGATTCCTCAATCGCATAAGT
>JALOTR010000699.1 GCA_025457805.1 Akkermansiaceae bacterium
GATCGTTGGTTCCAAATGCACTTTGAGAATTCGTTCCGTAGGCTCCGACATCGGTGTAGGCTTGGAAAAACCAGCCAGCATTGTTGTAGTTTGCAGAATCAGCCACGCCGATGACATTGCCAGCCAGGGAGTTGCTCTGGGTCGCTTGCGACCAATATCCCCCTATGCCAGCACCGCCTTTGTTCGGATCGTAATAGGCCGCTTTGTACCACTCATTTTCACTCGGAATCCAGAATCTCGCACCGCCGTTCCTTGCAATCACGCCACTCATGGCTCCGGCGAGAGTGTAGGCACCGTCCTCGGTGCTGGCTGCATCCTGCGCACCGCCGGGTTGGCCATTGTGAAGCCAGTTCGTGAAGCGCGCGGCATCGAACCAGCTCACCCAGTTAATGGGTTTATTGCCACTTCCGGGATTGACGCTGTAAGTGTAATTTCCAGATGACCCACTCCGGCTGATACCGTTATTCGCTGGAGCCGTCATATTCGTCGAATAGAGCTGATAGGTATCCGTCTTTGCCACCGCATTCAAAAACTGGGCATACTCCGAAATGGTCGTTTCATTCTTCGCGATGCTGAATGCATAATTCACCCTGCCATAAGCATCTTTCCCCAAAGGGTCAGCAGGATTGTCCGGATCTCCAATCAACACCATTTCCACACTCACCGCTGCGAAGGAAGAAGTGAAAGAAACGAGGGTGGCAACCATCGCAAGGGCCAAAGCCGTAAGGTTCTTCAAACGTCGTTCGTTCACCGAACTGCGATTGGATGGGACGAATGGATGAATGGAGGAAGGTTTCGATAAGTTTGAGGTCTTCATGGGAAGTAGTTCTTTCAGGCGTTGTGAGAATTGGTTGCACCCGGAAGGGGCATCCGGCTTAGAGACTTTGGCTTCATTGGATGGTTGATGATTTCGTTTAAAACGAAGGCCGGACCCGACCCTCCGCCTTTCTGTTGCGAACCGGGCAGACCCTCCGGACAAAAAATCGGAGTTGTTTTTCAGCAGCGTGTTCCCCCCCCGAGCGAGGCAGCTTGGCCATCCGTCCTGATTTTCCGGGTGGCGCGGACCCGCGGGCTGTGGTTCCCTGTGGCGGCAGGCGCTCCGCTCCGGGGTGTCCGTCCTTTTCCCCGCCGACCATGCAAGCTGCCGAAGACTACACCATCATCGAATCCCTCTTCATCCGTCACCGCAATGCTCTGGTGCTGCGCGGGCAGTTCACGCCGATTTATACCGACTATTATCTCCACCTCATGCAGCACGGCATCCGGCATTCGGCGGAGCTGGATCAGATGCTCAAAGACTCGCTGGCGATGCTCGCCTTGCATCTGGTCGCCCGGCCGTGGGCGGAAACCATTGCCTGGACCGTCAACCTGCGCGCACCACGGATGAACCTGTTCGTCACCGGCGGATCGGTGGATGAGAACATCGCCGGGCGCATCTTCACCGAGGATGTGCGTGAGCCGGATCGGAATTTCTTCTACTCCCAAACCACTGCCACCGGTCTGCCGGAGCCGCGGATGTCCACCATGGAAGTGGAAGGCAAGGATCCGGTGGCGTGGATTTCACAATTCTACGATCAATCCGAGCAACGGCCAGCCCGCGCGTTCCGTTTGGAGGATGAAAACTTCGTGCTCGTCGCCGCGCAGCCGGATTGTGACATGGAGTGGTTCGAGGCGCTGGATGAGGATGCAGTGGCAAAGATCGACACCACAGAGGAAATCAAAGTCCTCGAAACCCGCCGCTTCCGTTTCCACTGCGGCTGCACGCTTGAAAAGATCCTGCCGATCATCGGTGGCTGGAAAGACCGGCTCGACGACCTTTTTGAAGACTCCGATTTCATCAAAATCCAATGCCCGCGCTGCGCCGCGAAATACAAGGTGACGCGGGATATGATATCCTAACAGTTACTCACTCGCCAGGTGGGAGGGGCATGTCCACGCATTTCTCCGGCGGCATGATGGGAGAATCGAAGCCGGCGAGGTCGGCAGGTTTCACGGACTTGGCAGCGCCGCTGAAACTGAAGGTTTTGGGACGGTATTCGCCGATGAAGTCGATGTTGAGATCCGGCTTGATCTGATCTTCGAGTCCCACGGCCCAGAAGATGCCATTGAGGATCATGCGGCGATAGGATGGATCGAGAATGTCCTCGGACGCTCCTTGGGTGCTGTGGAAAACCCGGCCCTTGGTGCCATTCGCGCCGGTATATTCGCGGGTCCAAGTGGATGGCATCGAGGCCTTGGCGGGATCGGGATCGGATTTGGGATCCATGGACAGGAGCGGCTGGCTGTTGGCGAGCACGGTGAAATCCGCGCCCGCCTCGCCGACATAACCGCCGGCATGGCAGAAGGCATTGTCTGTCACACCGCGGAGGATGGGGTGTTGTTTTTGATCGGCGATGAGCTGGATGCGCGTGCCTTGTTTGTGATTGGTGCCGTGATGGCCGACCCATGTATTTCCCAACACTTGGTGGCCAAATCCTTTTTCATAACCCTTCACCTTGGAATCGTAGGAATACTTCGCATTCCGTGCATTGGCCGGAATCTTGAAGGCATGGGAAGAGGTCCGCAGCCCCACGACCGGACCACCGCGGGCGAGATA
>JALOTR010000700.1 GCA_025457805.1 Akkermansiaceae bacterium
GCCCCCACCCGCGCCAATGCGCTCAATCTGATGGCCACCCAGATGAAACAACGCGCGTTGGCCTACGCAGCCGGAAAACCGTAAGGGTTTGGAAAGCGCTGTCTCCAACGCTGAGGTTCACTTCAAGTCCTCCAAGCGCTGTTTGCACCAGGCGAGCCCCTCAGAATACTCTTCGCTCTGAGGCCTCGATTGAAGCAGGCTTTGCCAAACCGATACGGCATCGGAGAAGGTGCGGAACGCATCTTCCTTGCGGTTGGCAAGATGAAAGGCATGCCCGAGGTCGCCCAAAAGGTATGCACTTGAGCGCTGCAATTGTTCCGGGCGCGGCCCGTCCGTCGCATGCACGGATTCGAGCTTATCCAAAAGGTCGCGGGCTTTTCCAATCAGCGAGATTTCCTCATCCCGCCGACCTCCCATTCCCAGCATGCGCCCCTTCTGCCACCACAACAGGGCGAGTCGATAAGAAGCCATGGAGTTCGATGGCGCCGAGGCACGGATAGCTTCCAGCATGCGGATGCCTTCCTCGAAATCCTTCATGGCCTCTGCTTGCATGCCCCTGTCGCGCAGGATTCCCGCTCTCAGACCCAGCTGGGCCGCCTTTCTCGCTCCTGCCTCCGCATGATCGGGCTGCTCCACCAGAATACCATCCAGCAATTTCATCGCCTCGCGGGACAAATTTTCCGCTCCAGGAACATCGCCGGACAACAACGCAGACTCAGCCATCGCCCCATAACAACCCGCAAGATCCATGCGGATGTCCAAGTCCCCCGGCTTTTCCTTGAGGAGCTCCACCAATTCGGAAGAAGCCAGACTCCGCACTTCGCGCGCATCGCCAAGACTGCCGATCCCCTCAAGAATTGTGGCGGAAGATAGGTAACACGCAGCCAGTTCGGAGCGGAGGATCACCGCTTCGGGGCGTTGATCGGAGATTCGGTTGAGCGTCTGGGTGGCCCTCATCAGTTGCTCCAGTGCCTTGGTGTCATCGCCCGCAGCAGCAAGCAGTTTCGCCTCGTGGAAATCGAGAATCGCCAGCAGTTGATCGAGCCGTTCCGCATCCACATCACTTCGTGGCAATTCCGCAAATGCCTTGCGGGCAGAGGCAAAGGCCGCCTTGGTTTCGGGATCCGAATTCGACTGCCGCAAGAGGGCAAGGAGGAGCGAATTGGTCGCAACGCGGAATTTCAAATCCCCATCCATCGGCAAGGCGGACCAAGCATCCAGCGCTTCAGAAAGACGCCGGGTCGCCGCCTGAGCATCGCCCGCGGCCAGAGAGATTTCAGACAACTGCAACCTCGCCCTCGCCCGCTCGTCCGCCAGGCTGTCGATCTTTGCCGTCCGCGTCAGGAAATCCTCATAGTATCGTTCGAGACGCTTCAGCCGCAATTCCCTGCCATCCAGCGGAGGCAGGTTTCGATGCCCCTTCTCCATCGCCCAGGAAAACAAGCGGTCGCCAATCAAACGCGAAGCCTCCAGGCGGGCGATACCCAATTCGCGTTCGTAGGCCAGCGTCTGCTCCGCTTGGGACGCCTTCCCCTCCGCCGCAGCCTTCGCCACCAAGGCAGCTTCGGAAGCCTCTTTCAAAGTGCCAACTTCCTGCATCCGCTGATTCCGTTCCTGCGCCAACTGCGATCTCGAAAGCTGCCAAAGACCCGCGAAAACCACCGCCACCGCAGCCGCCGCGCCCAACAGAAACAAGGTCCTCCACACCGCCCGCTCCGATCTCCGGCGCTGATCCATCAACACATCTCGCTCCTTGGTGGCACTGATTTCCCTCTCCACATCCTCGAAGGCACGAGCCACCTCAATCATCGAGCCAGGGCGCAGAACCGGGTCCAGGGCGAGACACGAATCGATGCAAGCCCGATACCCGTTTTCCAGCGGCGTCCTCGCCTCATCCGGCCAATTCACCTCGGCATTCGCCTCCAGATTCTTGGCGATCTTTTGGAGATCCGCCTGCAAACCATCACGATGCGTCTCCCCCACCGGCGGGGCCACATAATTGAACGTCTCATGGCACCGCGGGAAGCGGCCTGTTAGGATGCGGTAGGCAATCACGCCAAAGGCGAAAACATCCCATCGATACCCGGCTTCCTCCAGATAAGCCGCCGGCTTGCGCAGCTGTTCCGGCGGCTGATAGAGCACGGCATCCGTGAAATGGAAATGACTCACGCCCGGCATGTTGCCCAGGACCCAATCCGTCAGAAGCACCTTGTCTTCCGCATCGAAAAGGATGTTTCCCGGCTTCAGATTTCCATGCGCCACCCGCCTCACATGCATCCCGGCAAGTGCCTTGGCGAGGGATCTCACCAGTTTCCAAGAGTCCAAACCCGGATGCCGATCCAAACGATGCTGCAAACTCCGCGGCGTGAGCCCCCCCTCAGGCCCCATCGAACCATCCACCTCACTGCCAATTTCATCCGCAATCAGCGGACTTACCCGGATCGCAGGCATCTCCCCGAACTCGGCCGAAACCACCGGCAGCACCCCTTCCGGCCAGCCGCCCGCCTCCAGGCGGAGCGTCATCCGTCCCAGCAATTCCCGGGAAATCGCCGCCTCATCAAAGATTTTCAGAGCCAGCGGAGCCCCCGTCTCATCC
>JALOTR010000701.1 GCA_025457805.1 Akkermansiaceae bacterium
CTCAATCTGCGCGGGAGTTACACAACGAAGTCCATAACGCAGTTGATCTTCTAGGCGAACGAGCTTCGTGTTGTCGATGTTATCCTGCGCTGAAGAGATTGAGGTAGATGAGTAATTTCATGATTGTATTATCTGTTAGATATTTCTAGTGGGCTTACTTGCTGGTAACAAACGGCTGGAGCGCTGCGACAACCTGCGAGGCGTCGGATTTTTCCTTCTCCATGCGTTCGAGAACCTTCGAGAGTCCCTCGCCGCCCTCGTGCGTGCTGTAGCTGAAACTGCCTTTTGCCCTCTCCCCGGATTCTAGCCAGAACTCCCGGACGGCATTCCAAAAGCCACTGTTTTCCCTCCACCATGCCAGTGCGACGGCTGCTTCCTTCGATTCGGTGCGTCTGTAAGTATTGATTCCAAATTCGTGGCAGAGCACGTGGGGGGGCTCTTCATCGCGATCAACTACTTTGCGGTTGTCCTGCTCGTGAACCCAGCCCTCAGGCGTGAGCGTGTGACGGTTGCTCACCAACAGATAGTCATAGTCATCGCGCTTCGAATACTCACGGCGGGGAAGCGGGCGACGGGTCGGATGGCTTTGCCAGTAGGATTGGCCTTTATCGTGGAACCACCTGCCGAAGCCTTCGTAACGTGGCGTGTCATCGACGTTGGTCACCAGCTGACTCCAGGTTCCCGCCGCCTCTTCGGGAGAGAGAGTGATGCGTTTCCATTCATGGTCTTCCTCGGATCCGCAATAATCGAGCAACTCGGTGTCCTGCCAGGTCCAAATCTGCGCCCAATGTTTGATGATCAGCGGTTTGCCTTCTTTACCGGGCACCACGAGCAGGTGTTGGAGCGAAATGCGTTCCGGCGTATCCTCGACGACTTCGACTACCTCGGTGGCATGTTCTTCATAGGGCTTGTCCTTGAGCTTGTATTCCGGCGCGGCGGCCACCGTTTCCCGAAAGTGGAATGTCACGGCGTGGGTGCCTGCCATGGCAAGGATGGCATTGCGGTCCTGAGTTGTGGGTTCGGCGGCGGATGCGAGTGATGTGATGAGTCCGGCAAGTGCGGCGATGTGTTTCATGATGCCGTGACCTTGCGCAAAAAGCCGCCATTCCGCTAACGGCTGGTTGTGCATTTGGAGCGATCATTTGCGGTGCATATCTTATCGCAGGAGGACATCATGATGATCGCCCGGCACGAAAATAACCCGATAAAGCCCCTCAATGCTGCCAGATGACTTCGTAATCCGCAGGCGGCATGACCTGCTTGTTGTCCGGTCCCAACACAAACAGCGCCGTCGCCCAACCGCTTGCCAGCGCGGCGCTGGGGCCGATCACGGTCACGCTGCAAGGCGGACGCATCACCGGATTTCCTGTGCGGGGATCGATGATGTGACTGGCAAGCTTGCCTCCTTCCTCGCGATTCCTCTGACGGTAGTTCCCGCTGGTGGCGAGGGCCTGGCCGGAGAGTTCGATGGTGCGACGCGGTTGTTTTGCAGAGGGATCCGGCACTTCCAATTCCACCGGCCAAGTTCCCTCTCCCGCCCGGACTTCTCCGGCGATGGAAAAGACATATCGATGGATTCCACGCAGATGAAGTTCTTCGCAAACACGATCCACGGCATACCCCTTGCCAAGGGATGAGAGATCCATGCCCGAGCCCCCGGGACCGAAGCCGGCTTTGGTGAGAGCGGCGAGCAAGCGATGATCGAAAGCACCATCGCTGTCTTTGTGAAGTTGCTCGGCCATGGCAATCACTTTTTTGAGATCATCAGATGCGGCTTCGCCCCGATTGTATCGGCTGAGATCCGAGTCCGGCCGCCAGGTGCTGAGGACTTGCTCCCAGTGTTCGATGGTCCGCACCATCACATTGCGAATCTCCACTTCATCGATCGATTGGTTTGTTAGAAACTTCCACTCGCATCCCATCGCCCGACCCGTGATCAGTGTCTGCGGATTTCTGCTTTTGAAAAACAATACGCCCAGCACCCCGAGAAGCCCTGCTAGAATGAGGAAACGTTTCATGGGATCAAGAGGCCGAGCCATGCGACACCCACCAGGCCACCGGCGATGGCATCCCGCTTTGTCCAACGGCCGGGCGAGCTAGCGAGAAATTTCAACACGGCTCCGGTCGGGCAGCCATAGTGGCAATACGCCTGCGGCAGGAAGACCGAAGCGATCAAGCCACCCGCGAAGATCAGCACGGGCAGCAAGGCGATGAAACCCACACTCCAGACCTCGAAGGGCTCCGCATCCGCAAAGGGAATCGACATCCCGAGAAACGCAAGCAACCACAGCACGAGCAGCGTCAACCATGGCATCATCACCAAGGCCCGGTGCAACTTCGGCGGCAGCGCAAAGCGGCGTTTCCGGAGATTTCCTAACAACTGCTGCGCGGCACCATGAGCACATAATTGCGAGCAGTAGATATTCTTGCCAAGCGCTGCCGGGATCAAAAGCGCGGCGGCGGTGAGGGCGAGGAGCGGCAGCATGGAACCCGAAACCGAACCACGCATCGACCACTTGATCCATTGGTCCTGACCCAGCATGAGTCCGAGCCAGAGTCCGCCGAGCAGGACGCTGAGGGC
>JALOTR010000702.1 GCA_025457805.1 Akkermansiaceae bacterium
GATCGCCCACGCCGGTGATTTCCAGTTTGATGCCATGATGGGCCATCGCGTCCTTGAGACCGAGATTGCTCATGATGGTGGCGACGAGTGTGTCCTTGCGGAGTTTTCCCTGCTCCTTGAGGCCGATGGCGCAGAGGGCGAGGATGCGATCGCCACTGACGACCTGGCCATTCGCATCGGAGAAAATCACGCGGTCCGCATCGCCATCGAAGGAGATGCCGAGGTCGGCATTGAAGCGGCGGACGAGTTCGCCGGCATTCTCCGGATTAAGAGCGCCGCAGCCGCTGTTGATGTTGAGTCCATCGGGCTGGATGCCGGTGGTGATGACTTCCGCGCCGAGTTCCTTGAAGATGAGCGGGGCGATGAAATAGGCAGCGCCGTGACCGCAATCGACCACCACTTTCAAGCCGTGGAGAGGCACGTTGTCGGCTGTGTGTTTGGCAAATTCGATATATCTTCCGCGGGCGTCATCGATGCGGTGGGCCTTGCCGATCTGGCGTGGTGGCAGTGGCGGGGCTTCTGGTTCCTCACCAAGGATGTGGCGTTCGATGAGGCCTTCGAGTTCGTCGGAGAGTTTGTATCCATCGGGCCCGAAGATTTTCATCCCATTGTCCTCGTAGGGATTGTGGGAGGCGGTGATCATGATGCCGGCGGCAGCGCCCATGGACTTGGTCAAGTGAGCCACGGCCGGGGTTGGGAGCGGTCCGACCATGAAGACGTCCATGCCCATCGAGACCAACCCGCTGGTGAGCGCGGTTTCCAGCATGTATCCGGAAATGCGGGTATCTTTGCCCACGAGCACGCGGTTTCTGTTAGGTCCGGAGGAACGGAGCACGTTGGCCACGGCTTTTCCCATCTTCAGGGAGACTTCAGCGGTAATCGGAAATTCGTTGACCCGGCCACGGATGCCGTCGGTCCCAAACAGTTTGGTGTGTTTCATGGTCATGATCGAGAGAAGGCGTGTTCGGAGGATCCCGAACCAGTCAGAAAGCAAAACCGCCCCTGCGGATGATTCCCGGCCCGAACCTGGGGCTGGCGACAGAGCCGTGGCCGGGGTCCATGGGGAAAAACGGAGAGGCGGACGGACAAAAGACGTTCGGGTTATGTTCCTCTTCCGATGGGCGATCAAGCTGTATTTTCCCGCCGCATTCAGCCGAGAACCGCGCGCTGGATCCGGCCGGGGGCGCGTTTGAGAAATCGGCGTGCCAGGCACTCGAATTCCTCCGAGAGGTCGGTCAGGTGGATTTCGAGTTTCCCCTCGTGGCTGGAGTCAGCGAGGAGATCCAGCCGCTGCAGTTCATTTTTCAAATGCTCTGCGCAAGTGGTGGCCGAGTCCACGAGCCTCACATCGGCAGGCAGGAGTTCCTGCAGCACCGGGATCAACAAGGGATAATGCGTGCAGGCCAGCATCAGGGTGTCGATGCCCTTTTCCACCAAGGGATCGAGATAACTCTTGAGGACCATCGCCGTGGCGGGATGCTCAAGCCAGTTTTCCTCAATCAAGGGCACCAGCAAGGGGGTGGCTTGGCCGTGGATGATGAGACCGGTTTTTCGCAGCGCGAGCGCGTGTTGATAGGCATGGGAGCCGATCGTGCCGCGGGTGGCGATGATCCCGATGCGTTCGGCGTGGGGATTGGCGAGGGCGGCGTCCACCCCGGCCTCGATCACGCCGAGGATGGGAAGCTTGTATCGCTCGCGGAGCGAAGGCAGCGCATGGGCGGTGGCGGTATTGCAGGCCACGACGATGGCTTTGACGCCGCGGGAGATCAGAAAGCGCGTGTCTTCATCGGCAAACTGGCGGATCGTTTCCGGGCTTTTCGAGCCGTAGGGCAGGCGCGCGGTATCGCCGAGATAGAGAATGTCTTCCGCAGGCAGGAGTTCCTGCACCGCCCTCACAACGGTGAGCCCGCCGACGCCAGAGTCGAAAAATCCAAGAGGAGCTGATTTCACTGGCGCGATTGTGACCGTCACCCGCCAGCGGGCAAGCGGGAAGCTAGGCGGAGGTCGATTGCGGGGAAAATCAGGACCGCCTCGCCGAATCCGCAAAAATTGCTCGAAAAATCAGAAATTCGGACGTGAAATTTCCGGATTTCCAAACATATTTTCCGCAAGGAATCCTCCAAACCATCGGTATTCCAGTCATCACACCAATCCAACACCCACCATCCATGAATTCACGCCGCCATTTCCTCTTCAAGCTCGCCCTTACTGCGGGAACTCCCGCCCTTCTTTGTGGACAGGCATTTGCCCAAGCACCTCCCGTGAAACTTGAGGAGAACGATCCCGTCGCCATGGCACTCGGTTACAAGGAAGACACCACCAAGGTGGATGCCGCCAAGTATCCGATGCACAAGGTAGAACAGCGTTGCGACAATTGCGCCCTCTACACCGGCAAGGCTGGCGAGGCCAGTGGCCCCTGCTCCGCCTTCGGTGGCAAGCTGGTGACCGCCGCAGGTTGGTGCGCCGCCTACGCCAAGAAGCCCGAGCCCGCCAAATAAGGAGCCGGATTTCCATCAATTCCCCGCCCCCGCCCGTCTCCGCGACGGCCGGGGGCTTTTTTCGGTCGGCCCGGCTCCCT
>JALOTR010000703.1 GCA_025457805.1 Akkermansiaceae bacterium
GAACGGCCGGCATCTGGCGGTGCCACATTCCGCCCCCCCGGCGCGTTCCTTCTTATTCGCTCTTGATTCCAAGGATGTCCGCCCCGAATGTCCCGCCAGATGTCCACCGCAGCTCCCGCATCCGCTCCAGTTTCCGCGCCAGTTTCCGCGCCCCCTTCGGTTCCAGACGCCACCGGCCACTTTGGCAAGTTTGGCGGGATGTTTGTGCCGGAGACCCTGATGGCTCCGCTTCAGGAATTGGCGACGGCTTACGAAGCAGCGAAAAACGATCCCGCCTTCCATGCGGAGCTGGATGACCTGCTCCAAAACTACGTCGGCCGCCCCACGCCCCTGTATTTCGCAGAGCGCTGGACCGAGCTTCTTGGCGGGGCGAAAATTTACCTCAAGCGCGAGGACCTGCTCCACACTGGCGCCCACAAGATCAACAATGCCCTCGGCCAGATCCTGCTCGCCAAGCGCCTCGGGAAAAAACGCATCATCGCGGAGACCGGTGCCGGCCAACACGGCGTGGCCACCGCCACGGTCTGCGCCCGCTTCGGCATGGAATGCGTGGTTTACATGGGCAAGGTGGACATGGAACGCCAGGCCCTCAACGTGGCCCGCATGCGACTGATGGGAGCCGAGGTCCGGGCGGTTACCGCCGGTCAGGCCACCCTCAAGGAAGCGGTCAATGAGGCCATGCGCGATTGGGTCGCCACGGTCGATAACACCCACTACATTCTCGGCTCCGCCCTCGGCTCCCATCCATTTCCCATGATCGTGCGGGATTTCCACAGGATCATCGGCGTCGAATCCCGCCGCCAGATTCTGGAAAAAGAAGGCCGCCTCCCGGATTTGCTCGTCGCCTGCGTCGGCGGCGGATCGAATGCGATCGGCATGTTCCATCCCTTCCTCGGCGATGAATCCGTCCGCATGGTCGGCGTGGAAGCCGGTGGTGATGGCATCATCCCGGAACGTCACGCCGCCCGATTCCAAGGTGGCAAACTCGGCGTCCTCCAAGGCACCAAGACCTGGCTGCTCGCCAATGCGGACGGCCAAATCGAACTCACCCACTCGGTTTCCGCCGGTCTCGACTACGCGGCCGTGGGACCGGAGCACGCCTATCTTCAGGACATGGGACGTGTGGAATACACCTACGCCACCGATTCGGAAGCCCTCGCCGCATTCAAGGAACTCGCCCACAGCGAAGGCATCATCCCCGCTTTGGAGAGTGCCCATGCCATGGCCTACATTTCGAAGGTCGCCGGCAGCCTGCCCAAGGACACCCTGATCATCGCCAACCTATCCGGTCGCGGTGACAAGGACGTGGAGCAAGCATCGAAGTATCTGCTCGCCTGAGGGATTCTCCACTTCGGGGTGCAAACGTGGACGATCAGCAATCCAAAATCCAATTTCCATCGCGGATTCATTCCTCAAACCGCATCAACCTGCGGGATTGGAACCATTTGAAATCCCGTTAGAACCATCCGTAGCCTTCGGTGCATCTCCCGCCAAGCGGCGCGTGGTGATGTTCACCTTGAGCGAACGCCCCACACCCGCAGGCCCATGAAAACCACCCGCAACGGGCATCACACCTCGCGGATGATGACTCACGCCGACAGCGATGTGACCACTTCCCACGAGCTTCCCAATCGATGGATCATAACCGGTCCATCCATGTTCCGGCAGATAGATTTCCGCCCAGGCATGAGTGGAACCCATCCCCACGCGGGAACTGTCACTTTCCAGATATCCACTCACAAATCGCGCCGGATAACCCATGGTCCGGCTCACTTCGATCATGAGCACCGCCATGTCGCGGCATGAGCCGCTTGCAAGACGCAGCGTCTCCGCAGGCGACTGCACTCCGCTTTCCTCACGGCGATTGTATCGGATCACCCGATGGATCAAAATGGCGAGATCATCGAAGATCGCGCTCGTCTGCCCGGGCGCAGGTGCCAGACCACTGCGGGTGAACCAATCCCTGAGCTGACCCGCTTCAGGCGGATGAATGTATTGAAGATAAGGCGTCGCAGCGAGTTGCTCGATCCCCGCAATCGCAGATGGATGGGGAATGAAAATCGGAGCATATCCCCCGACTGGTGCGGGTGGCACGCTGATGGTGAACTCGCTGCGGATGCGGAGTTCCGTGGCGAGACCCTCGAATTCCACCTGTGCGATCGAATTGTCCATCATGTCACGCGACCACCTCACCTTGGATGGCAGCGAAGTTTGAAGATCCATCGAATGCAATCTCACATCATGTCCCTCTCGCGGTCTCAATACCAGCCGGTGAGGCAGAAACTTGACGGGTTGCGAATAGGAATAACAGGTCTCGTGAACCAGATGGATCTGCTCCCAAGTGCTGGGCGGTGTTTCGAACAGTTGCATGGGATTTCACTCGGGACCTATAACAAAGCAATCGCCTCATGTCGCGCCGCGAGGTCATCACGGGTCAAAGGATGATAATCCGCATCGAGGCTGATACAGGACACCGAACTGAGAAGCAGATCCGGATTTCCAAAAATAGTACACACCGCCGTATCCGCCGCATCCCGCCCGGTGGCGATGCGAATGAGTCCGTTGAGCTGGGCCA
>JALOTR010000052.1 GCA_025457805.1 Akkermansiaceae bacterium
ACGAACTCGCCCTCATTCCGACCTTCCTCATGATTGGCATGCTCGGCCGTGGGGATCGCAAGGAAGCGGCATGGAAAATCACTATCTATCTCGGACTCGGCTCCATCATCCTTCTCGCCGGTCTCGTCTGGCTTGCCAATCTAACAGGCACTTATGACATCGCGGGAATGATCGCCGCGAAAGACAAGGTCGATCCCGCTTCGCAAAAAGGAATTGCCGCCCTGTTGCTGGTCGGCTTTGGCACGCTGGTTTCGCTGTTCCCCTTCCACTCCTGGGCCGCTCCCGCCTACGCCAGCGCACCGGCACCTGTGGCCATGCTGCATGCGGGAGTGCTGAAAAAATTCGGCCTTTACGGGTTGCTCCGGGTGGCGGTGCCATTGGTTCCTGAGGGCCTCCAAGCCTGGCTAACTCCCCTGCTCGTGCTTCTGTTAGGAAACATCCTGTGGGTGGGCTTCGTCACGATTTCCCAAAAACGCCTCGATGGCATGCTCGGCAATTCCTCCGTCATGCACATGGGATACATCTTCCTCGCCATCGCCGCATTGATCGCGCTGCCCGGCAATCCCATCGCCCAACCTGCCGCCGTGCTGCTGATGTTTGCCCACGGCGTGTCCATCGCCCTGCTCTTCGGCCTTGCGGACCGCATTGAGCGCAATACCGGCACCATCGATCTCCAAGACCTCGGCGGCCTTGCGAAATCCGCGCCCAAACTTGCCTTCATCTTCGGCATCGCCGCCATGGCTTCCATCGGTCTTCCCGGACTTGCCAACTTCTCGGGCGAGGTGCTTGTTTTCCTCTCTGCCTTCGAAGGCTACAACGGCGTTGACAGCCTGGGTCCCGTTCAAATCGCCTGCATCCTCTCCATCTGGGGCGTGGTGATTTCCGCCGTTTACATGCTGCGCGCCTACCGGAACATCTTCCAGGGACCCGCCGTCAAGTCCACCGAGTCCGCCGCGGACCTCACCCTCGCCGACCGCATCCCGGCCGTCCTGCTCGTGGTCGCGCTGTTTGCCGTGGGTCTCTATCCGAACCTGCTTCTCAATCTCTTGAAGTAATCTCCTCTGATCACTGATCACTTTCCACTTCTTCCAATGCCCGCCTATTACCTAGAAGCATTCACCGTCACCCTCGGCCTGATCCTCCTCATGGCCGAAGCCTTCGTTCCTTCGCGAAGCAAGGCATGGATCGGCATCGCCGCTGCGGCAGGTCTGGGAGCCATTCTGATTTCTCTCACCGTCGCCATCGGCCCGGATGCAAAGCCGAATTCCGATTGGGCCAAGTGGCCGCTTTGGAATTTCTATCAGTTCGACTCGCTCGCCCGTTTCTACAAAGGCTTTGCGCTGGTCACCACGATCTTTGTCATCCTGCTCGCCATCGATTACAGGAAAATCCTCGCCCGCTACACCGAGCATCCGGGATCCGAAAACGGCACCGGCGAATTCTATTCCCTGCCCATCTTCGCCTGCGCCGGCATGATGTGGCTTGCCTCCGCCAAGGACCTTGCCGGTGCCTTCGTCGCACTCGAATTGGTCACCATCACTTTCTATATCCTCGTCGCCTTCATGCGTCGCAACGTCGGCTCGCTCGAAGCTGGCGTGAAATACCTCATCCTCGGCGCGCTGAGCACCGGTTTCCTCGTTTATGGCATCGCATGGGTCTATGGAGCCACCGGCACCATGGACCTCGATCGCATCGGCGGCATGCTTCAGGATGGCCGCTCGCTCAATCTTCCCCTTCCCGGCCTGCTGTTCGGCATCGCCCTGGTAATGATCGGCCTCGGTTTCAAGATTGGCGCGGTTCCAATGCAAGTGTGGATCCCCGATGTCTATCAAGGCGCACCCACTCCCACCACCGCATTTCTCTCGGTGGGTTCCAAAGCAGCCGGTTTCATCCTGACCATCCGTTTCCTCGAACCATTCCTCGCCAGCGAACTGACACGCGGTCCGGTGGTGAAGCTGCTGCTCATCCTTGCCGTAGCCACGCTGTTGTTTGGAAACCTCGCCGCCATTCCGCAGACCAACTTCAAGCGCCTGCTCGCCTATTCTTCCATCGCCCACGCCGGATTCCTCCTGCTCGCGCTTGCCGCCGGTGCCGGTGAAACCGAAACCAGCCTCAGCTCGACCCAGGCTGTGTCACTCTATCTCGGCACCTATCTCATCATGACCCTGGGCGTCTTCTTCATCCTCGCCCAGATCCGTATCCAGCGTGATGGAGAAAACATCACGGACTTCAACGGACTCGGAAAAACCAATCCGCTGCTCGCCATCGCCCTCACAGTTCTGTTGGCAGCCCTCGCGGGAGTGCCTCTAACAGCCGGCTTCATCGGCAAGTTCTTCGTCTTCTCGCTCGCCGTGGAAGCCAAGCTCTGGATCGGAGTGATCATCGCATTCATCTCGGCAGCCGCCGGTTTCTACTATTATCTCAACGTCGTGCGCGCCATGTGGTGGAACAATCCCGGCGACCGCGCTGCAATCACCCTGCCGACCATCAGCAAAGCCTGCATCGCGCTCTTCACCGTCGCGGCACTCATCTTCGGAGTCTATCCGCAACCGTTGCTTGCGCTGTTGAAGTGAACCACTGCGGAAGGGGTTGGAAAAATCACACCTGCTCCGCCAGCACCTCAAGCCACAGCCAGGCTGGGACCACAACCCAGGGCACCTGAGACGGCTTCCATGAGTGAGGCGATGCCAAATGGTTTCGCCAGCGTGTGACAGGCACCGATTTTTCCAGCGAGCGGAAGATAGGTTTGTTTTCCGCCATGGAATCCGCCGGACATCGCAATGATGCGGGTCTTGGGATGCTTGGCGCGCAGTGCGAGGATCGTCTCGATGCCATCGTGACCGGGCATGATCAGGTCGGTCATGATGAGGTGAAACGCCTCATGATTCGCCATTTGGATGGCCTCCGCACCATTTTCGGCGGTTTTCACATCGTAGCCGCGAGCGGCGAGGACTTGGGCGATGAGCAAGCGAATGGGGGCTTCGTCATCGACAATCAGGATCTTGTGTTTTGGGGGCATGGTGGTGGTGGGTTCATGTCCGCCGGGGGGGGAAATTGAAACCATCAACGCGATCAAGATATGCGCAGCCGGACCACGACATCAACCACCGATCTTCACGCAATCACGTATGAGCCAACACGTAGTCCCATCCGACCTACTTCCGGACTTGTAGTGCGGTGGCGTTGACGATGAGGAGGTCCGGATTCGATCCATCGGCCACTTTTCCGCTGACTGTCAGGGTGGCGAGTTTTTCGATTCCAGCGATGCCTTCGAGGCCTTCCTTGAGGACCCGTCCATCCTCACCGACGATCTGGATGGAGGCAGTTCCCTTCTTTTTGTCCTCGGGAGAATCACAGCAAGTGTCCCAAGGCGTCTCGCAGTTATCGCCCGGATTTTCGTTGCAGGGAGTGAGCAATTCCGGATCCCCCAGCACAAAAACCGCCCGCCCATCGACGAACGGGCTCTTGGTTCCCATGATGCGGCCGCTGAGCGTGACCTCATCCCCCGGCTTGAGGGAATCGCGGGAGGCGGCGATGCTACGGGGTGTTCCGGTGGGCACGGTGGACAGCACTTTTTCAAGGGCCGCGCTGGGTTTTGCAGGGTTAGCGGCAGGCGGGGTTTCGGCTTTCTTCGCGTTGCACGAAACAAGAAACACGGATGATGCGATGAGGATGATGGTGGTTTTCATGGTGGATTGGATGTTAGATTGGAAATGATAGATAGGGTTTTATGACATGCGAAGGGCGGTGGGCAGCGGTGGCATCAGGCAACGAACGGTGGGTGGGATTACGCCGATCCAACCAAGCCCCACGCCTGTTAGAATTCCGGCTGCGGCCACAAGCGGCGTGATTTCCAACGTGAAGGTGCCGATGGAAAAAGGAACCGTGCGGCCATCGAGAAGAACCAATGCCGCCACGGATGCGAGCAAGGCTCCTGCGAGGCAAGCCATGGTGCTTTCCTGCACAAGGCTGAACCACAAGGTCCTGCGGCTGAAGCCGATGGCCTGGAGCGCCGCCATTTCCCTCACGCGGGGTGCGAAGGCGGCGTAGAGTGTGTTCAAGCCGCCAAAGACTGCACCCGCTGCGATCAAGCCTGCGGTGATCCATGTCATGATGCGGAGGGGTTTGAAAAACGCACTCAACTGCCCGTAATAGTCGCTCTCACGCAGTGCCGCCAATTCCAGATCGAGTCGTTGTTTGGCAAACAGATCCACCTCCGTGAAATCCGCAGCATCGTCCAAGCGGAGCACGACACAGGAGATCGTCTCCCGTTTTGCGATCACGCGGAGATCGCCAAGCGGCAGCCAGATCTCGGATTCGAGCACGGTGCCCGGTGCGGCAAAGATCCCGGAGATGATGATTTCCTGACCATCGAGCAGCACCTTGCCGCCGACCTTCATGGCAGCCTCGCTGACGCCGAGTTTGCGCCAAGCCAATCTTCCCGCCATCGCCTGGCCGGAGGATGGGAACGCACCCTCCATCAAGCGGACTTGCGGATGCACCCGCAGTGCCTGCGGAGTGACGCCGCGGAACATGGCCTGCGCGCGTGTGCCGTCATCGAGCGAAAGATAGTTCATGTAGTGGATCTCGCTGGAAACGGCGCGCACTCCGAGCGCTTCCGAGATTCCCGGCACCGCCGCCTCCACAATTCCCGCCACCCGCTCCGGGACCTCGCTGCGCTGGATGCTTTCCTCCGAGCCCGCCCCTAACAGAATGACATTTTCCGGCGATCCCGATGCCGCGAGAACGCGGTTCATGCCATCGTTGATGGCCAGAGCGGACATCACCAACAGCACCACCAGCGCGCTGCCGCCGATGGTTTGAAACAGGCGGGACTTCGAGCGGAACAGGTTCCGGGCAGCATAGGAAAATGGCAACATGATATCTAACTGCGGAGGTTTTTCACGATCGGTTGGGTCATGGCCTGAAATGCCGGCCACAGCGAGGCCAGCACACCTAACAGAAGTGCCGCCGAGATTCCGGCAGTGACTACGAATGCATCCGGCTGGATGGCGAGCGTCTGACCTTCATTGCCCATGGTAAAACTCTGCCAACGGAGAAAAACCGCGCCAAGTCCCACGCCGAAGAGCCCGCCCGCGAGACCCAGCATGCCACCCTCGCCCACCACAAGGCAGGCGATGGCGCGCCCCGGATAACCGAGCGTGCGCAGGACCGCATTCTCCTTCACCCGGCCGCGCACTGCCAACAGCAAGGCATTCGCGACGAGGGCTGTCACGGCAATGACCGCCCCCACGCCCAGCCAGCGGGTGAAGCCGATGAGTTCGATCAACTCGGCCGCGGTCTCTGCGAAGAACGCTTTTTCGGGACGGGTATCGGTCGGAAACTGGGTGGAGCGGAATTGTTCATCGATGGCATTTGCCACGCTCTCCAAACTCCCAACCGCATGCACCCGCACCATGAACTGGGTGACCACGCCGAGCCCGGATTTGGATGCATGTTGAAGAAACGGAAGTTTCACATAGGCCACATTGTTATCTTGGGGAAATGGCGAACGCAGGATGCCGGCCACGCTCACCGTCACTCCGGCGGCATCGAATTGGTCACCGGGCTTCAGTCCCCGGCGCTTGGCGAAAGTTTCACCCAGCAGCGCCGCGTCATCGCGCTTGGACCAGGCACCCTCACTGCCAGCCACGATCTCTATTTCCGGAGCAAACTTTTTCAACAAGCCCTCCGGCACTCCGCGGAAGGTGATCACATCCAGCGAGGCACCACAGTTGTTGACGAGGATCTTCACCGGGATCACCTCCCGCACGCCATCGATTCGGCGAATCTCATCGGCGAAGTGTTCCGGCAAGCGGCTGGCCGACGGGCAGAAGCGGTTTTCCCGATACACGACCAGGGTCGTATCCGCCGCAGTGGCCGCCGTCGCCTTGGCAAGCGAGCGTTGGAGCGTCTCCACGGCAGTGAAGAGAAACATTCCGGAAGCCACGCCGAGGATCGTCAGCGATGACCTCACACGATGCCGGATCAACTGCACCCACGCCAGCTTCAGGAGATTGAAAAACGCATTCATGGATTTTCTAACAAGACCCCCTTTTCCAGATGAAGCGTGCGGTCCGCCGCTGCCGCCGCCCTTGCATCATGGGTGACCATCACAATCGTTTTGCCATGGCGGCGGGCGAGTTGCTGGAGCAGCTCGAGAATCCGGTTGGCCGATTCCCGATCGAGGTCACCCGTCGGCTCATCCGCCACCAGCAGTGGTGGATCCGCCACCAGGGCACGGGCGATGGCGACGCGTTGTTCCTGGCCGCCGGACAACTCGGAAGGCGTGTGGTGCATGCGGTCCGTGAGAGACACCAGGTCCAATGCCGCCACCACCCGCGCATGCCGGTCCCGCTTGGACAGCGGGGAGAGCAAAAGCGGGAGTTCCACATTCTCAAAAGCAGTCAGCACGGGAATGAGATGATATAACTGGAAGATATAACCTACATTCCTTGCCCGCCATGCGGTGAGATCGCGGCGGGACAATCCGGACAGCTCGGTGCCATGAATGACCAGCTTGCCGGAACTCGGTGAATCGATGCCGGAAAGCAGATTGAGCAAGGTGGTTTTGCCCGATCCCGAGGGGCCCATCAGCGCAAGGAACTCCCCTGCCGGCACCTCAAGGTCCAGCGACTCCAAGGGCGTGACCAGAGTGTTGCCTTTCTTATAACTCTTCGACACAGCCTGGCAATGGATCATGGTTTCATTCATGGGGTGGAAAGGATTCGGGGTTTCACACGCTGGCCTTCCTGCAAGCCGGTGGGGCGGATCACCACCCATTCGCCGGGGCGCAGTCCCTCAAGAATGCGGCGGTGTTCTTCCTGGCGGATCTGGGTGGCTTGGATCGGGCGTTTGGTGGCGCGGCGGGTTTCCGGATCCACCACCCACACCACGTTGTCCGCGAGCGCCGATTCCGGGATCCACATCGCCAGCGAACCGCTTGTTGCCTTGCCGACTGAAGAGCCCGAAGCAGGTGCGGAGTGTGCAAACATGAATTCCACACGACATAACATTTCCGGGCGGAGTTGTTCCGCGGGGTTCTCAATTCTCACCTTGGCCTGAAGCGTGTTGCGCTGCAAATCCGCCTCACCTGAAATTCTCGTCACCTCACCATCGAAGCCACGCTCCGGCAGCAGGCTGCAATGGATGCGCACCCGCTGCCCGAGTTGCAATCCGGCGGCATCCGCAAGGGGCACATCCACCCGGATCTGGAGTTTTCGCGGATCATATAAGATGGCGACCGTCGAACTTTCCGCGTCATTGTCCGACTGCATTTTCTTCTGCCCCGGAGCTGCCAGAAGCCGGAGGATGCGCCCATCGATGGGGGCCACGATACGGGTGCGGGAAAGCGCGAGTTCCGCCTGCTTCACCGCGACGGCCGCTGCGGCGATTTCATCCTCTTTGACCCGGGTTTCCAATTCCAGCCGCGTGACTTCAGCCTCCAACTCACCCTTGCCAGCGAGTGCCGCAGCCGCGAGTGACTCCTCGCGGGCGAGTCGCAACCGTGCGGCAATGAGGTCGGACTCCGGGACGACTTGCCGCGACAAGTCCTTCATGCGGGTCAATCGATCCAATGCTTCCTCACGCTGGGTTTCCGCAGAGTCCACTTCCGCCTCCGCCGCCTTGAGTTTCATGCGTGCGCTTTCGATGCCTGCCACGTGGGCGGCTTTGGCGGAAACCCATTTCCGGTGCTCGTTCCTGGCAGCCTCCAATTCCAGCATGGCATCCGCATCGATCAAGCCGGCGATCACATCGCCGCGTGAGACCTGCTGGCCTTCGAGGACTTTCACGTGATCGATCACTCCATCCACCAAGGCACTGGCGCGAATGGGAAGTGGATCCGGCTCGATCCAGCCGCTTGCTTGAAATTGCACACTGGCCTGCGATGGCGATGGCGATGGTGATGCGACCGGAGCATCACTTGTCGGCAAAGTGGCAAGCACGATTGCCACGTCCACCGGCTTCCCGGGTAGCAGACGATCGCCGAAAAGCACCGCAGAAAGCAGCAGGAATCCCGCGAAAATCGCCGCAGGAATGAGCCAGGCCGGCACTCGCCGGGCAGGGCGCTCGTCGTTGCTGCGAACGAGCGAATCAATGGAATGAGATGGTTTCAATGACGACGCAAGAGTTGAAGATTCAAGAGCCCTTCCCCTCAGGAAAGGATCAGCCCGTGCCCCTGCACGGACCGGAAGCAAACGACGCAAAACGCGTCCGCTTCACAGGCTCCAGACTTCCAACACCGCTCGAAACGCAGCAGGCGAGGCCCTCCCCTGCCAGAGCGGAATGGCGATCGCATCGTCAGAAAATTTCTCCCACGCCGTGCAAGGAACCAAGTGGTGATCCGGCAACCACGAGATCAAAACCGGCGGGATTTCCACCGGAACTTGCGGCAGTGGGGAATCGGGGAGTTTCTCGAGATCCACACAGCATGGCGGCGCGGTGGAGTTTCCGCGATCGCACTCCTCGCAGCAATCGCCAGCCTCATCGCCACCTTGCCAGGCAGCGGATATACTTGGCACCAGCACCCGCTGCTCAAGCAGACAAATGCGAAACGGAAGGGCGGCCACCGGGATGGTCACCCAGAGGCATATCAGCAAAAAAGCCGCCCATGCTCGTTTCATCGACCGCAAGTTCACAAGGGAACCCTCAAGTCACAAGCAGATTCTTTTCAAGGACCCTATCACCTCCCCGTGGAAATTCATCCACGACACGGGACTGCAGGAGAATTCGAATTGACCCGGGAATCCCGAGCGGAAAGGCTAGCAGTCCATGAGGATCATCCATCTTGCCCCCATCGCTTTCTCCGTCATGGCCATCATTTCCCCTGTCTCGGCGGCAGGCATCGTGTTCGGCCCGATCAAGGCCCAGCCGGGGCAAAGCATCCGGCTCGTGACTCATTCCGAAACCCCCGGCGGCACGATCCAGCGCAACTATGCCGGGCGGTCCAGCAATGGCACCATCAACATCACCCGCGACCGCGAACTCGTCTGGACCTTCCGCGAGCCCGCCGCCGATGGCACCCGCCGCGGCATGGTGCGCGTCCCCAACATCACCACTTCCAGCGTCATCAAGATCAATGGCAAGGAAGAGAAAACCAACGATCAAAGCCCGCTCGTCGGCAAGATGTTCGCCATGTCCAAGCCCCCGACCGGAGATTGGAAATTCGAACTCGATGGCTCGGTGCCCCTCACCCGCATCCGCAGCGAGATCGAAGAACTGACAGTCTATCTGAAACGCGATTGGTATCCCACCCGCGAACTCAAGGTCGGGGATTCCTGGGAATTTGATCCGGCCTGGGTGAAAATGGTGATTCAAAAGGACCTGCACAAGGCACAGACCATCGGCACCATGACTTTGCGCCAGGTCCGCCGCTCTGCGACGAAGGAGATCGCGCTCATTGATATATCCATCCGCAGCACCGGCTCGGACTTCCGGCCGGATGGAAGTGAATCGTCCGCCGCCGTGGAACTCAAGGGCCAGGTGGTGGTGAATCTTGCTACCATGCTGGATGAGGAGCTTGAACTGAGTGGCACCGTCACCAGCAGCACCGGAAAAACGGGAGAACTCACCACCGTCAAGCTGCCCATCCGGCTGAAGGCCACCAAGAGCTTTGTGAGAGAGGCGCGTTGAGAGATATCATGTTGGTTTCATGAAATCATCTCTCGCCACCGCCCTTGCACTTGTCATCGGATTGCTTGCATCGGTCTCCTGCGTGCCGAAGCCGAAGCCGCAATGGCTCATGCCGACACCACAGATCTATCAGAAGGGCGGCGTGGATCCCTTCGGTGGACTCACACATAAACAAAAAGGAACCCGGCTGCC
>JALOTR010000704.1 GCA_025457805.1 Akkermansiaceae bacterium
GGACTTGATGACACAACGCTGGTCGGCGCTCCGCGCAACATGATTCAGGGTGACTGGCGGGACTTGTGGAAACCGAACAGCGTCATCATCGACAAGGCTGGCTACCTTCTGCTCTTTCCCGGCGAGGAACTGAGGCTCGGGCGGGAGCTTGAACTGAATGACAAGCTTGTGCGCATCGTGGGAATTTCCGACGCGCTTCCTGCCTTTACCACTTTCCCGTTGATCCATGCACGGTACTCGGAAGCGCTGACATTCCAAGGCCGTCAACGCCAACAGTTATCATTTGTGGTCGCACGCCCTCGTAGTGATGTGACTCCCGAAGAGCTTGCGAACCGCATCGAGCGCGAGACGGGATTGAAGGCTTTGACTACCTCCCGGTTTCAATGGGCCTCCGTTTCCTATTATCTCAAAAATACCGGAATTCCCGTCAATTTCGGCATCACGGTGATCGTCTCCATCATCGTCGGCCTCGTGGTTACCGGACAGACCTTCTATCTGTTCATACTCGAAAACCTCAAACAATTTGGTGCGCTCAAAGCCATCGGTGTGACCAACGGTGTCATGCTCATGATGGTTCTCTTTCAATCCCTCCTGGTTTGGTTCATCGGTGTCGGCTTCGGCACGGCCCTCTCCGCCACCTTTTTCAACATCTCTCCCTTTGTGATCCAGCTCCGTCATTTCATCCTATTTTGGGAGTCCGCCGTCGGGGTCGCCGCTTTCATGCTGCTGGTTATCGGGCTCGCCAGTTCGGCCGGACTGATCCGAGTCATCCGGCTCCAACCCGCCGAGGTCTTCCGCTAAAAAAGCGAACGATCGTTCTTTTTTGATTGAGCTTTTCGAAAATTAGCGAACGTTCGCTCTCACACACCATGCCACGCCAAAGTCCAGACCGTCACGAAGCCCGCCGCGAACAGATTCTCGGCGTCTGCCAGCAATGTTTCGCCGCCAAAGGTTTCCACCAGACCTCGATGCGCGACATCTGCGCCGCCCTCGAAATGAGCCCCGGGGCGCTGTATCGTTATTTCGATTCGAAGGAGTCCATCATTGCCGCCATGATTGATGCCGACCGGGCGAAGATGGAGAAAATCTTCGCTGCGATCCCCTTCGAGACCCCTTTTCCGAAACTGGTGGATCAACTGGTGACCTCGACCTTGGAGAGCTTTGTCAATGACGAGCCCATTGCCCTCTTCAACCAGATCAATGCCGAAGGAACCGTGAATCCCAAAATCG
Source organism: Akkermansiaceae bacterium (assembly GCA_025457805.1). Lineage (GTDB taxonomy): Bacteria > Verrucomicrobiota > Verrucomicrobiia > Verrucomicrobiales > Akkermansiaceae > Luteolibacter. Next base: position 1,231 of record JALOTR010000704.1, read on the forward strand.
CGGACGCTCTGAAAATCCACTACGGTGTGATGACTGACCGGATGGAACTCCTGATCCGTCGTGCCCAGGAGCGAAAGGAAATCGACCCCGATGTCAAACCGCGCGATGCGGCGGTCTTCATGATGGCCACTTTTGATGGGCTTTGCCCCCGATCCGCCTTCGATCCATCCGTGAACTGGCGGAAAATGGCCCGCGTCTTCACGAACCTGATGTTGAAGGCTCTTGGCAGTGTGAATCCCAAGTCGTCAGGAGGGAAACCATGATCGCGCTTGCTCTCAAAATGCTCCGGCATGATGGGGCGAAGTTTCTCACCATGGTGCTCGCTGTGGCGCTCGCCGCGTTTCTAACACAGAATCAGGCATCGTTTCTCGTCGCGTTCCTTGGCATGACCGGCTCGCAGATCCGCGATGTGCGCGAAGCAAATCTCTGGGTGATGGAACCGGATACGGAATGCTTCGATCAGGCGAAACCTCTGAAGGAAACCGCCGTTCAGACTGTTCGCGGCTTTCCCGGCGTCGAGTGGGCGCTGCCATTTCTCAAGGTCGATACCACCGCCAGAACCGAATCCGGAAAACTCAGCACCATCACCCTCATCGGCGTGCCGGAGCAGAGTCGCATCGGTGAACCGACCATGAAACATGGCGATGCGAGCAGGATCTATCAACGTGACAGCGCGGTCATCGATCCCGGCGGCATGGCCTTGCTATATCCCGGCCGCGAATTCCAACCCGGAATGAAAATCCGAGTCCACGACGAGTGGCTTGAATTGCGAGGCGTCAGCGAGGCCTCACCGCCTTTTACCGGCTTTCCCATCGTGCATGTGTCACAGGCTACCGCCATGCGGCTCAACCGCGAGGAGACCCGATCTACGACGTTTGTCGTAGGTCGCCTGAGCGCCCGAGCCAACGCGACCGAAGTGACGGAACGAATCCGGAAAGCAACCGGCTGGAAAGCGCTCACCCGGAAGGAGTTTGAGGCTGCAAGCTGGAAGTTCTACTCGGACCAGGGCGTGCCGAATTTGTTTTATATCACCATTACGGTCGGACTGATCGTCGGTATCGCCTTCACCGGTCAGACGTTCCTGATGTTCGTAAAGGAAAACGCCCGCGCGTTCACCACTTTGAAGGTCTTGGGATTCACCCATCCGCAACTTGCTGCAATGATGGCAGCCCAATCGTGCCTTGTGGTGGTGCTGGGGCTGAGCATCGGCACTGCGATGGTGGTGGCCACGACGGAACTCGCCAAAACACAGCCTTTTTTCCGCGGGCTTTATCTGCCATGGGAAGTCACTGCCGTGTGTTGCGGCATCATCGGGGTGGTCACCGTGCTC
>JALOTR010000705.1 GCA_025457805.1 Akkermansiaceae bacterium
CCGATCTTGCGGAGATCGAAGGGACCTGCGCCGGGTGGCACTTTGACCGGCCCGCTGATCCGCCCGAGCCGGAGCTCCACGGTGGAGGCGGCCTGGCCGTCTGCGGAGGTGGTGACCTGGCGGGGAGGAATGGAGTCCGCTGGAGGTTCCAATTCGTAACGGACCCCATCGCGGATTTCCTGGGCGTAGGGCGGAGAGTCGCCGATCGCCAGAAACCGGGCCTGGCGGCGGGCTTCAGCGGGTTTTCCGGCTCCGGATTCCTCAGCGGGAAGCACGGGAGCAAGCAGGGCGGCGGCTACGAGCAGGCGGAGAAGGGAGCGAATCATGCGGGTTTCTTCAAATTTCTTCGGGCGAGAGCCAACGGAAGGATTTCACCACCAAACGACGGCCAAAGTCGCCCTTCGCCCCGGCGAGGCGGGGATTGAGGCCGCTCTCATCGGGGTCGAGCGGCTCCGGGACCCGCTGCACCACGGCCTCACACCAGGCGCGGGCGGTGATGTTGCCGGAGGGATCCACTGCATCTCCATAGGCGCGGATGACGAAGCTGTCCGAGCGGGACGAGAGGGCGGGACCGATGGATTGGAGGATATCGGCCTGGGTGAGGTAAGCGGGCGCGCCCCAGGCTTTGGAGGAAGGTTTGAGGGATTGCTCAAGGCGGGTGGAGTCCGGGATGTTGTCCGGATGGCGGTAGTCGCTAAGCGAGGAGGAATTGTCGAGCGGGTGGGAATCGTTGAGGGAATCATTGAGACCGGCGTTCTCGATGGCGGCCTGGAGCGCGCCCGTGCGGCCGGTTTCATCTTCGGCGAGGCGGCGATTCACAAAATCCGCGATGGAAACAAAGGGGCCGCGGAGTTTCACCTGACGGACGATTTCCCGGGCGAGGAGGTCGAGTTCTTCCGGAGTGAGTTCGCGGTGGCCTGCCCAAAAGGCGTCACTGTCCGGAGTATCGCCGTTTTTCCATGCCTTGCCGGGCGAGTCGAGCACACGGGGGAAGGCGACGTTTTTTCCAGTGGCATAGCCGGCCGGGCGGGAGGATCCGAGCAGCGCCTTCCACGCTTCCACGCTGGTGGAGTTCACATTGAATGCGCCTTCGATGAGGAGGCGCGAGGCGGATTGGTGGAAACTTTCCAAATGCTCGGGCTTGGTCGGCGAGCCTGCCCACGCATTGAGTTTCATGCGGCTGTTGGGCAGGGGTTTGCCGAACGGGTCTGTTAGAAATTGCTGTTTCTTCTCGCGGCTGCCGGTGGAGAGATAATAGCGATCCCAAAGGGCATGGTTGGCCTCGTAGGAAAGATCGAAAACGAGGTTTTCGGTCCTCGTGAGGTCAGCCAGCATGGCACGCCCGGTCGCGGCCCAGGCGTCCTTGCCTTCGGAGCGTTGGGGATCGGACGACCAGCCGATTTCATTCGCATCGAATCCGCCGAGCCCGGCAGCCTGAGAACTGCCTGCCACGGCGGCCGTGCGGTGGAGTCCCTTGTTTCCTCCTGTGCCGAGGCGGGGATCGGCGATGGAATTGCCGATGGCATAAGAAGGATGCCAGATGAGTTCTGATAACTTGGCGTGTTGGAGCTGCCCCAATGATATCACTCCGGTTTCCGCACGCGGCACATCGAAGAGGACATAACGATCCGCACCTTCCTGCGGGGTGCCGAAGGGATTGCCGCGGCTGCGGCCTTGGGCGATGACGGGAAACTGTTCATTCCATGAAACTGCATCGTCATAGAGATCGCGGGTATAGGCACCGAAGAACCAGGGGCCGCCGCCGTAGCCGGACTTGGGCATGGTGCCGGCGATGTTTTCCCATGGCGAGCGCAGGATGAAGGATGCGCGCGGGTTCCAATTGGCGATGAGTGCTTCTTCAAAATGCGGAGTGCCGTAGAGCGGCCCGGAGTTGAAGAGATTGGATTTGTGTTCATCAAACCAACGCAGCCGCACTCCTTCGCGGGTTCTCACATCGGGTATGGCCGTCGGGCGCGGATTGACCATCGGGAGCAATTCCATTGGCACCTTGTCGAGCTTGTTCCACGCGATGCGCGGTTCGCGTCCCGCACCGAACTGGATGGAACAGGATAGAACGGCGATCTGGGGAAGCTTGTCGAAATCTTCAAATGTGATGGTGGAGTTATCTCCCACATGCTTCATCACCGCGCGGGTATCGTCGCTTTGGTTTTCCACTCCATTTCTCCCGCCCTGCGACCAATAGGGTGTGGGAGCAAACCAAAAGCGCATGGGACGGAATCTCATGCCACCGCCGATGTCGGTTCCTGACACATAATAACTCCTCGATACGTCGGGAGGAAGATTGCAGGTCAGCTCGTTGGCATTGAGGTTGTAGGAACCGATTCGATAAGGGCTGAGGCAATCGTATTCCGCACTGCGGGCCGGAGAGAAAACGAGGCATTCACCGGGGGCGAAACGGGTCTTCGGAATACTGAAGTAATAGGAACCGATGTAGGGATCATTATACCCCTCAGAGTTCATGATGGATCCATTGTTATAAAACGCCGTGCTGCGACCACCCTCGAAGGAGAGCCATTGGCTTTGGGAT
>JALOTR010000706.1 GCA_025457805.1 Akkermansiaceae bacterium
ATCATCCAGGCCCATGTCGATCTCGCGGCGGATGACGTCTTTTTCTTTCTCAAACTCGGACTCCGGGATCACCGGGAAATAGACCAGGCCGGTCAGGCATTTCAAAAACACCGGCAGCGAATCCGCCGGCCCATCGATGTAATACACGGTGCGGTCAAAGCTCGTATAGGCATTCCAATGCCCGCCTGCGGCCTGCACGGTGTCTGCGAGCTGCTCCGCATCGAAGTCCCTCGTGCCTTTGAAAACCATGTGCTCGAGGAAATGCGAGACGCCGGAGCCAAGTAGGCGGTCTTCGTGCATGCTGCCCGTTTCCACCCAGATCTGGGCGCTCACCACCGGCGCGGTAGGATCGGGATCGAGGATAACGGTGAGCCCGTTGGGCAAAGTCTCAACGGTGGCGGCGGTGGGTGGGTATTCCATGAAACAAAATTCCGGCTTGGATCGGGGCTTGGATGAAGTATAACCCGCCATCATGCAACGATGGATCGCGGCGGGCTTGGTGACGATGGTGCTGTTTCTCGGCGGTGGCTACTACGGATATAAGACGTACAAGGAGAACCGCCCTGCCCCGATGTGGGTGCCGCTGCCCATTAAGCCGGACCTCGAAAGCGCCAAGCGGGATGAAATCATCAAGGATCTCAAAGCCAAACTCAGCGCACCTGAAATCCTCATCAAGGTGAGCCAGGACCTCGGCCTGCGCCAGCAATGGAATCTCCCCACCGATGAGGCCTGCGCCCAAGCCATCAGCCAGAAGCTTTTTGTGAGGTCGGGCGATGCCATCACGGAGATGGGACCCGTGCCCGCCATCCACATCGGTGTGAATGGCACCTCGAAGGAAGGCCAGCTCAGTGGCAAGATCGCCATGCGGCTGATGGACGATGTCTGGAAAATCCTCGGAGTGCCGCCACCGAAGAAGCGCGATTCCTGAAAAGCGGGCGGGCTCAGATGTGCTCGATCACCGCTCCACGCTCGAAGCGCGCTTTTGGAGTCGTGGCGTATTTGTCAGCTTCCGAGCGGTAACCCAGCGCACAGGCGACCGCCGTGGCGTAACCGGAATTTTCCAAGCCCAGCACCCGATCATATGCCGCAGGGCTGATGCCTTCCATTGGGCACGAATCGATGCCAAGCACCGCCGCACTGGTCATCAATTGCCCCAGGGCGATGTAAACCTGCCGGGCATTCCAAGCGTGGCGTTCCTCCACACTCATGCGCTCGGCGAACCCGGCGATCATGCCCTTCATGGGGGCTAACGAATCTTCTGTTTTTCCCTGCACTTCCGCCATGCGGGAAACCCACGCGTCGATATCAGGCATCGCCATATCCGTGCGCGCGGCCAGCACCACGAAGTGCGAGGCATCGGTGACCTGCATCTGGCCCCAGGATTCCGGCAGAAGCTGGGCGCGGACGGCAGGATCGGAAACCACGAGGAATTTCCATGGCTGCAAGCCGAAAGAAGACGGAGTGAGCACCAGCGATTCCTCCAGCGCATCCCACACATCGGTGGAAATCTTGCGGGTGGCGTCGAATTGTTTGGTGGCGTATCGCCAGCGGAGGGCGGAGAGGAGATCTTGGGATGTCAGATTCATGTCGGCCCCAACTATTCCGCATCAATCTCGAAAGGCAAGGACACCGAGGGAAAATCCTTGAGCGTGAGACTCAGCACGAAGCCATATTCATCCCTCAAGCGATTGTCCCGGAACGTCAGGCCAGCGCCCGCCACCCAGTTGCCAAGATCGCGGTGCACGGTGTATTGCTGGAGCTCCAAAGTGCCGTCATCCAGCTCCACCATGTGGCGCGTTCCCACGCCCCAGTTCTCGGTGAGACGGGTGTAGGACTGGAGATCGAAGCGGCTGGAATCGATGAGCACCGGGTGACCATCCAGCCAGCGATAACCGACAGAGAAATCAAACGAATCGGTGGGAAGGAAGTGCACCCGGCTTGCAAACTCGCTGAAACCCGAGCCGCCATCCGCGATCGGCACCTGTGTTTCCAGATTCACACCCATCCACGGCAGCGGCTGCCAGCGGACGTCGTTGTATAGATTCGAAAACGTGCGCTGTCCTTCCGGATCTTCCACGAAGGCATCCATATAACTGTCGAGATAGAGCCACTCGAAACTCTGGCTATCGCGCCTCGTGAGCAAACGATTGCGCGCACCGAAGCGGATGACATTCCAACTCTGCATCTCATCGATCGCCGCAAACCGCACCGGATCCAGCGGCCGCGGCCGCGTGGTCGGCGTGAGACGATCCACCCCCGGATCTCCGGGCTCGAAGTCATTGGTGGAAACGATGGACCAGTTTGCATAGGGCTGGATCACGTGCATCAATCCGTCCAAGCCCCACGCGGAGTTGCGATAAGTGCCGAAGTCCTTGGTGAACTTGAGCGAGCTTTCCATACCCGCATGGAGATGCGTGCGGTCCAGGCTGTCTTCCGGACCTTCCATCGCCCCATAACTCGAATAACCAATGCCCGCCCGCGGCGTGAGCGTGAGGAATCCCGCAAGGGTCGTCGGCATCGAGAATTCCTGATAACTGCGAAATCTC
>JALOTR010000707.1 GCA_025457805.1 Akkermansiaceae bacterium
ACAATACAACTCGCGGATAATGATGTTGGCGGAGTTGGAAGCGCGGTGGCGAGTAGCCGGGCAATTGGAAAATGCTGATGCTGTTGAGATTGGACGCTTCCACCAGAATGGGTTGGAGAGATGATATCTTGTTCCCTGCAAGTTTGACGGGACTTTCGTTGGCAAGGGCAAGCGCGGCGCTGGTTTTGCCTGCATTCTTGTCGGTCTCGGCGATCTTGGATTCCGCCCTGCCTTTGGAAAACGGGGTTTGTCCATTCGCCCAATCGCGCAGCATTCCAAGGCGGGGACTGATTTGGCGCAGGCGGGATTTCCCTTCGTCCGAACCCGGCTTTTCCGCGTCAGCCAGCAGGCTGGATTCATCGGTGACTCCTTCCAGATTCTTGAATGCGGGGACCTCGCCACTGCTTTGGAAAAATGCCGTCAGATCGCGCCGCAATCCACCGCGTGCGGAATCGGCGAGCACGCCGAGTGAATCGATCGTGTAATCAAACTCCAACTCCGCCGCCCACTCTTTGCCTGCCCGGGTGAGCGAGGTGGTGGCCGAACTCGCAAAACGCCGCAAGTCCTCATCCTCGAAGGTGAATCCGCCTTTCATCAGCGAGATGTCCGGCTCTTGAGAGGCCATCATGCGGAACCACGGCTCTCCACCGGGGCTGCCTTTGGCGACGTTTTTGCCGCGTTGGGGATCGCGCGAGGCAACGTTGGCACGCACCCCGAGATCGCCCGTCCACCAACCGTGGTGACCGGTAGTTTTTCCGGCGGCATTAGCCATGGGAATCCTGGAAACGAGGATGGGCGGCCCCTCTGAGGTGGTGGAAATTTCCACCGGATTGTTGACTGTGCCGGAGAGGGGATCGCCAGAGCCGCTGACGAGCCACTCGCTCACCCGTTTGTCTGGACGGGGCTCCAGCGTGGTCCGCGCATCGGACAAACCGCCGGCGAGGTCATCGCGACGGAAAACCGATGTCCCGTCTTCCAAAGTGGTCCGCCACGCGCCGGTCCAGTGGGGCTGCTTGGGCTGGGAGGCGAGGATTTCCGCAGTGGCGGAGACCCGTTGATCCGGGCCGAGGTTTTTCTGGAGTTGCCCGATCGCAAGAAGAAGCGCCAGGCGGGCATTGGCTTGGGCGATGGTGTTTTTGTCCGCTTGCGAGGTGCGGCGGAGTTCGATGGCGGCGATCCCGGCGAGGCCCACGGCGAGGATGGCGAGCAGCACCATCAGGGAAAGGCAGACGACCAGCGCGAATCCCCGGCTGGATCCGCGGACGACTGCCAGTTGATGAAGCCTGCAAAACACAAGCCGTTGACTACACCCGCGATTGAAATCCTGCCAGAGATTTTCACCTCGTTTTTCGTCGAGCCGGGTGATTGAGTCTTTTCGTGATCCGGTGCCCCTATTGCCAGACTCAGTTGCAGGCGAGTGCGCCCGAATGCCCTTCCTGCCGCCTGACCTATCCGCGAACTTGCGCGCTGGTAGGTGCCCTGCCGCGCCTGGCACCGATGGTGGCGGATACCACGCGCTCTCTCAAAACATCGGATAGTGCGAAAATCAAAAACCGCATTCTTGAGATCCAGCGGCGTTTCCCGCAGCTCGTGCTTCAGGTGGTGATGCACCAATTTCCGGAAGAGCATCCCTTTTCCATGCATGTGTTCTGGCTCTTCAATGCGGGGTCCTTCGCGGGCGATGGCAATCGCGGCAAGGACAATCACGCCCTGCTGCTCGCCATCGATCCCCATCGCGGGGAGTCGGCGATCATCCCGGGCTATGGCTTGGAGCCGTTTCTCGGAACGGAAGCCGTCGATCACCTGCTGGAACTGGCAGGCCCAGCCTGGGAGGCGGGGCGCTGGGCGGATGGGATTTTCCGCGTGCTCGATGGTCTCGACCAATGGTTGGAAACCATCGCGCTGCCCGAAACGGAAGCCGCGGCTGCCACGGGCGAGTTCTGATATCCTAACCGAAGGCCTTGAGGAAGCCGACCTCGATGGCCAGCGGCTCGAAGGCATTGGTCTCCAAAGTGCGGCGCAAGGAGTCGAGCGCTTGGATTCTTTGCAGCAAGCGCGTTTCGGTTTCCGCATCCGCGATGGGCTGCAGGGCGTTTGCGGAATCCGGGAAATCCAGGCCCGTTGAGCGCACTTTGAGGCGCAGCAGATCCGCCATCCAGGCCATCAGCACATCGAAGAGCCGACTGCGTGCGTCGAGATATTCCGCCTCGGCAGCTGCCTTGTGGAAATCCTCGCGCCCTTTGAGCCAGGCTCCGTCCGTGGCGTCCTTGTAGGCGGCGGATTCTTCTTTTTCGGCAGCCTTGGCAGCGGCATCCGCCGCCTCGCGAGATGCTGCGAGGAAAGCGGTGAAGGTGGCCTTGAGGTGCAGCGCGGCGATGGGTGTGCCAAATCCCCGCGAGGCGGCCCGATTGAGCGCCGTCACCAATTCCGCCCCGCCATCCGCCAGCAACGGCATGCCGCCGAGCAAGGGAATGCGCACGCAGCGGGAAAGAATCGTAGGCAACAGCCGCTGGGGATTGGCCGTGAGCAGGAGCAGGATGGTG
>JALOTR010000053.1 GCA_025457805.1 Akkermansiaceae bacterium
ATGTTTCCGAGGAACTCACCAAAGCCCGCAAGGATGCCGAGCAACAAGCCGAGGAAATAGCGAAACTCGAAGCCGAAATCACCGCACTGGACACCCGCAAGCGCACGCTGCAGTCGGATTTCGATTCCTACCGCGCAAAGTATCAGGCCAAGTAATCCCTCAACCCCAACTTCACGGAATTATGTCATTCAGCGATATGATGGAAAGCGGCCGCGGGCCGGGAGCAATTGGAATGCTGCTGGCCTTGGTGGTCTTGTCAGGATTTGTGCTCTTGTATCTCTTCGTTTTCGACGAAGGCATGCAGGGCGGGACACAAACCATCGAGTCTGTCATCCGGCAGCAGGCAACGGAAATCGACAATCTCAAAGAAGATCGCAAGCTCCACGAAGAAACCCTGAAAACCATTCCAAAGCTGGAAGCGGCCAACAAGGAACTTGCCACACTTGTCCGGGAAAACCGCATGCGTGAGGGTCAACTGAACGGCTTGAAGGAAAACCTCACCTCGGCCACGACTGAACTCGCAGAAACCGGAAAGCGCTTCGAGGCGTACAAGGACGAGTATCGTGCTTTTGTTCGCGCCAAAGCCAAGGGCCAGAAAATGCCCCGACTGGAAACATCCAAAGGCGCGTATGAAAACGTCATCTTCAAGGAGGTCACCGCGATCGGAGCCCAGATTAGCTATGATGGTGGCTTGAAGCGGATTCCCTATGAGGAACTCCCCGCCGACCTCCAGGATTACTATCAATTTGATGCCAAGCAGAAGGCGGACGCGCTCGCTGGAGAAAACGCGCAGCGCGATCAGCATGAATCAGAGGTCGCAAAGGTAGGATCCGCGGCATCCGCCACGATGACGGACCAGAAGGAACAATCCACCCAGGATGATCGCAGCAAGACCCAGAACGCCATCATCGCCCTCGAAGCCCGGGCAGCCGCCTTGCAGGATGAAATCCGTGCTCTGACCTTGGACCGCTCGCGGGCAGCGAGTGCTGCGGCCAGCGCGCGAGCCATGGGCAGATCAGTCCTCGACAAGACCGGGGAAATTGATCGCAACATCGCATCCAAGCGGAGCCGCCTCACCGCCATGCAGTTGGAAATTTCCAAACTGAGGAATTCCCTTTGAGATCAGCCTCTTGTTTCCGGCAACCCTGACTCGCACACCATGATTTCCAACAGCGACAACTCCGGTTTGTTCTCATTCATGGTGGGCATCATCGTGCTCGTGCTCGCCGCAGTGGGATTGTCCCTGCTGGTGGACAAACGTTTCAACTTCTCCAGCTCGATGAGCAGCCTGAACCGGGAGATTGAATCGGGCGCATCCGAGTTGGAACATTTGAAAGTGCTTCACGATCACTCCGCCGCCGAGCTCGCCAAGGTGGAGCCGATGGCCACCCGCAATGCGGAGGAGCTTTCCTCGCTGCGTCAAAGCAAAGCCGCACTGTCCGGAAAACAGAAACAACTTGCCGTCACAAGTGCCGAACTCACAGCCGACATTGAAAAGCTGGAGCAGGATTTTTCCAGTTATAGGGATACCTATCGCAACAAGGTTCGGACTGAATCGGTGGGTCGCAAGCTGGGTGACATGACTTTGAAAAATGGCCGGGAATACAAAAATGCCACCATCGTCGAGGTCACTGATGTGGGCTTGGAAATCCGTCACGACGCCGGAACCGCCCGCATCCAGGCTCCCGACCTGGACCCGGCCATGCAGGATCTCTATCAGTGGGATCACGCGGAACGGGCCAAGCGCCTGAGCGAGGAAGAAGCGCTGCGGCACTCGATCGGAGCCGCTCCCGGCCAAGCCGCGACGGCGGCGGCACCTGCCATCAAACGCAATCCCGCCGTCAAACCCGGCGCAGCCCCCGCAGGCGAAGATGTGGCGAAAATCCGGGAAAAAGTCCGTGCCTGGAGCCTCAAGGTTTCCCAGTTGGAAATCGAGCGCTCCCAAGCCTCGATCAACGCCAGTTCCAGCGGTCGCAACGGCGGGCCAGGCGGCCTGGAAACGTGGCGGGAAAAGGCGGATCGACTTGTCGGCGAATTGGCACGGGCGAGGACCCAACTCGCCGCCGCCCGGGCAGAGCTTTCCCTCGCGTCCCCGGACGATCCGCTGCTGCGGCCGCCGCATCCTAGATATTGAGGCGTGGTTTGCGGATGCACTTCCCCGCTGATTCGCCACTGGTCGCTTGAGAATCGGCATGCGGTTCCACATTTCCCAAAATCCGGATTGCCCGCCTGCGCGTGATCGCTAGAAATCGGCCGTGCGCTACGAACCGATTCCCACCGAGCTCTTTCTCCGCAACCGCCAGCGCCTGCTGGGCCTGTTGAAGCCTAACAGCATGGTCATCCTCCATGCCAATGACATCTACCCCACCAACGCGGATGGCACGATGGCTTTCAAACAGAACAGCGATCTCTTCTATCTCACTGGCGTCGATCAGGAAGAGACCGTTCTGGTCCTGATGCCGGATGCCGGGGATCCCAAGGAGCGGGAGATTCTGTTCGTGCGTGAAACCAACGAGCACGTGGCGATCTGGGAGGGTGAAAAGCTCACCAAGGAGGCGGCCAAGGCAGTTTCCGGAATCGAGCGCATCGAATGGTCGGCGTCTTTTGAAAGCTTCCTTCATCGTCTGGCTCCGCAGGTGGATCACATCTATCTGGCCACCAATGAACATCTCCGCGCCAGCGTGGTGGTGGAGACCCGCAATGCGCGGTTCATCAAGGACTGCCAGTCCCGCTATCCGCTGCACCGCTACGAGCGCCTCGCACCGCTCATGCACCGCCTCCGCATCACCAAGGATCCGGTGGAAATTTCCATGATTCAGAAAGCCTGCGACATCACGGAAGCGGGCTTCCGGAGATTGCTCGGTTTCATCAAACCCGGCGTGGGCGAGTGGGAAGTGGAAGCGGAATTGCTGCACGAGTTCGTGAGAAGGGGTTCACGTGGATTTGCCTACACCCCCATCGTCGGCTCCGGGAAAAACGCCTGTGTGCTTCACTATGTGGAAAACGACAAGATCTGCCAGGATGGCGACATGCTCTTGCTGGACGTGGCCGCGGAGTATGCGGGCTGGAACTCGGACCTCACCCGCACCGTGCCGGTGAATGGACGTTTCACCGCGCGCCAACGCGATGTCTATGATTCCGTCCTGCGCGTCTTCCGCGGTGCCAATGACATCCTCCGCCCCGGCAACACGCCGATGGAATATCAAAAACAAGTGGTGGAAATCATGGAGCGCGAGTTGGTTCACCTCGGCCTCATTTCCGCCAAGGATGCGAAGGAACAAGGTCCGGACAAGGCGCTGGTGAAAAAGTATTTCATGCATGGCACTTCCCATCACCTCGGCCTGGATGTGCACGATGTCGCTCCGCCGCATGAACCGTTTGCAGAGGGCATGGTCTTCACCATCGAGCCCGGGATTTACATCCGCGAGGAAGGTCTCGGAGTGCGCCTCGAAAACGACGTGTTGATTGGCAAGGATTCGAACATCGATCTCATGGGCAACATCCCCATCGAGGCGGAGGAAATCGAAGCCCTGATGCAACAAAAGGTATCCGCCTGAGACATCTCACTCGGTCCAAATCGTGAGGCGGTCTCCGCTGCCTGACAACTCCGGAACCAGCGCATCCATCTCGATGCGCGCGGCCCCGGTGCGGTAAGCGTTGGTTTCCCGGATGAAATCCAGATCCACGCCATTGAGGTTCGCCGACACGGTGCCGCAACCTTTGCTGCCGGTGCGATAAAGCACCTCCACCCGATGCCCACCGATGCGGAAAGTTGCAGTCATGCCATCCAGCGCCGGTGGGATGACGGGATCGATCACCAACGCGCCGGACTCCAGGCGGAGGCCCAGGAAACACTGGACTATCAAACGCACACTGATGCCCGCACCGCTGGAGTAAACGCGCCAACCTCCTTCGAGAGTAACTTCGCCATCGAGGGCTTTCTGATAACTGTCAAATGCGACATAACGATCCGCAAACGCCGGATCCGAGCTGGAGTAATAACAATTCGCCTGCCGCAATCCCGCGGACTTCACGATTTCACGAATGGCAATCGGATTGATGCGCGACAAGGATGCGAAGAATCCCTCCGCATCGCCGAAGCGGGCGAGCGCTTCGCAGTAACGGAGATGGGCATGGGTGTACATGATGCCGATTTCCCTGCCGAAGTAACTCGCGCTCTCCGCACGTTGGAAGTTTTTCTGGATGCCTCCTTGGTATGCCATCGGATGATCGAACAAGTGCGCTCCATCAGGACCGGTCAGATGTTTGCTTATCAATCCAAGATGCGCCTCCGCCTGGCGAGGCGTCAGCATGTCGTTGATGATGGCATGAATCATCGGCAGCAAGCTGTATTTCAAACCTGTTTCCCCATCGCGAGGGTGAATCATGTAATCCGTCTTTCCTCCCTCGCGGAAATAGACGAGCCCGCACAGCACATCATCCACGATCAGGATGCGCTGGAACTCTTCGAGGATGTTGGCGGCCATGGCTTCCAGTTCCTCCGCCTGATCCGCACTGCCGATCTTCCTCAAGGCGGAGGCGAGCGCGATGAAGGTCTGATAGTTGAGCGTCACCGTCCACGAACTGCAAAGCCGCTCGCGCATGGCCGGGTCTGCGGGTTGGAGCGAATCGTTCCAATCGCCATGACCGTAGGCGGCCAGCGTGGTGCCGGAAATGACCCGCCGCAGGATGAGGTCCAGCGCCCGCTCGATGTGCTGGGTGATGGTTCCTTTCTCCGCGGATGCATCTCCATCGGCATGATAAAATGGCAGGACTTCATCCAGGATGGAGGCATCGCCCGTGGCTGTTAGATATTGGGCGAGGGCGAGCACGGGCCAGTAAACGATATCTCCATGGGAGTCGCCGGGGCGGATGTTGCGTTCCCGCTCGAAGAACATGAACCACTGCGGCCAGTCGCCATCGGAATTCTGCTGACGGAAAACGCGCAGCAGAAGATCACGCAAAGGTTCGAAGCGACCGAGGGCAAGCAAGAGTTCGGTGGGCCCTTGGCAAACATCCCGCGTGCCCCAACCGCCGCCGGAGTATTGCTCCAGTCCGCGCGGTGAAAGGTAGTGCACCAATGCGTTGTGAATGAACCACGGATGGATTTCCTCCAAACGCCGCGCCTCGTCCGCCAATCCCGAATCCAACGGCGGAGTGATCGACAATCCTCCATCAACCTGCGACCAGAATTCGCGCGGCTGGGTGGTTTTGTCTTCCACGAGTTTGCCTTCGATCACCAATCCGCACGCTTGCGATGCAGCGGTGATGAAACAGGCGAAAGGCTGACTCCGCGAAAGGCCATCGCTGAACAAACATTCATCTCCACCACTTTTCTCGAACACCGTCGTGCCATTGGGCGCGATGCGGAATCCGCCTTTGGGAAAACGCCTGCCCACATCGCTGTCCGGAATCGCACGGATGAAAACGCCATTTCCATCCGGCTCCAGCACGACCGGAATGGACGCGCTGCCATCGTCCCCATGGATGGCCACATGATGGGAAATGAGAAAACGCAGCGGAGCCCCGTCAAGAACGCGCAGGCCAAGATGCAGTTCGTGCGCATCATCGGGAGCGCTTGCCGTGACTTCGATCCGCCCGCTCTCGTGCTGATAGATCCAGCGGCAGGAATCCGCAGTCATGGCATAAGCGGATGGCTGGCCGAGAAGCTGCCACCTGCCATCGATTTCCACAAAGACCCTCTGGCCATGGCTCCGGAACAATCCGAGATAACTGTGACAGGTGGATAGGAAGCGGTTGATGCTCACATGGCCTTGCGTGACCATCGAGTGGAAAACCCCGCCCATCCAGTTGGTGGAGGTGAGCACCGCTTCGTCGGGCACCCACATGCCGCCGGTCCGAAGAAGATGGCCATGCGGACGCAGCACGGCGATGTCCTTGGAACGGAGCACGACGTGGCAGCGCTCGCCGGTAAAAAATGATAACAATTTGCCGTCCTCCGATTCCACATGACGCCGCTCGCCCGGGAAGAGATCGGCGATTTCCCGATCGGTTTGATCGCGAACCTCCAGCAACGGCGCGGTGGAAAACAGGCTCTTGGAAGCCGGTGCGGCATCGTTGGAACTTTCCTTTTCGCCCGAAAGAACCGCCTCGGGAAGCGCGAGGGTTTCATCGATCCATGCGAGGTCGGATTCCTCCGTCGCCAACGGATGATCGGTTAGAAATCGACCATAGAAACCACGATCCGTTTTCCCGCCGGGTGCAAGGTTGACCACTTCATCCTGAATGCAGACGAGTGAATGTTCATGTTGCAGCCGCTGGCCGGGGAGTCCGTCCGCAAGAGCCGCAGGCGGACTGCCTGCACGATTGGCCAACCCATGAAACTGCAAGGCATCCGTGGCATAAGAAACCGCTTTTCCCAGAGAGCCGATCACCGACCACGGATATCGCCCGCCCATTGATTGATTCTGCCGGGACGCCACCGCCACCCCGCGCTGCGGATGATGCAGCGGTGTGTGATCGATGTATTGACTCACATAAAACTCATTGAGCCGCACCGCACCATAACTTGCGAGGCCGATGTCCTGCGTGTGGATCAAATCGAAGTCCACGGCGGCGCTTGCCGTATTCTCGATTTCCACATGCCAGAACCAAGCAGGCTTGGACTCCGCGAGGATCAATCGCACTTGATAGCGCAACGATTCGAATTCCCCCACAGCCGTCATGCCGTTGGTATCCCACGTGAAGCTCGAATCACTCCGCGGTCCTAACAGGGGCTTGCTGGAAATTTCCTTTCCATGGATGCGCAAATGAATGTTGCCAGGTCCGGCTTCCGCTTCGTTGTTGAGAAACAGGTTGAGGATGATGTCCGCGTGATCGATCCGCCGGACCGTACCATTGGAATTCATCTCCATGACCAATCCGGAGGCGCTTGTCGCACGGACCGGAAAAACGGCGAGGGCGGGATTCATCGAGCTCATGGATGAATCATGAGCAGCCTCCTGCCGTTTAGCAACTCAAGTCACGCAGATCCGCCGCATCTCCGGCACCGCCCGCGGCGGCATCGTGGTGCACTTCCCACGAGCCGTCGGGTTTGATTTCCAGACAGGAATCGTAGTGCAGGCGCGACTCGCCGTTTTTCGATAGAATAACCACCGCGATGCTCTGCGCGGCCAGCATGTCGAGGATGGTGGAGATCTGCGACTTGGGCAGCGATGAACCGGGGCGGTCGAGGTAAACAAAGGCTGGCTTCGCAAGAAAGATGCGGGCGATGGACAGCATGTGCTGCTCGCCGATGGAAAAAACATCGTCCCAATCCTTGTCCGCGCCCAGCCCTCCGGCACGTTCCACGGTTTCCTCCAGCCCGAGCTTGCGCAGCACGGCGATGATCTCCTCGTCCAGAGTGACGTTTTCCATCCCGGTCCTCAACAACACATCGCGCAGCGCTCCGGGCGGCAGATAGGGCCGCTCGGGAAGAAACAGGATATCATCCAACCCGGGCCGGACGATCTTTCCGCTGCCACAATCCCACACGCTCGCTGTGGCGCGGAACAGCGCGACCTTTGAAGCATCATCAGGGCCGGTGAAGAGCCAGCGCGAACCCTGCTTCACTTCGAGATTCAGGTTTTCCACCAACACCCGCGAGTTGTCGGAGCTGCGCAGGGTGACATTTTCATAGATCACTTTGCCCGGAGCTTCCTCAATGCGGATGGCACAGGGATGGGTGTGATGCGTTTTCTCAATCGCCTCGCTGAGGATATGCAACCGCGCGGTGACAGCGGAGAACGCGGAGATGGATTGGAACTGGGTGACGATCAGTGAAAACGCACCCAACAAGGTCGCGAAGGCCATGGTGGATTGGGTGATGACACCGAACTCCACTTTTCCCGCGATGAAATACGGAGCAATGATCAGAGCGGGAATGATCTGGATGAAATAGTTATATCCATTGGTAAAGAACGCAAGATTGCGATTGATGCGGATGAGGCGGCGGAAATTGTAAGTGAGGGAATCCAGGCGGTTCTTCAAACGGGCCTTGAAACGCCCTTCGCGGTGGGCAAGCGCGATGGATTCCGAGTTTTCCCGCACATGGATGAGGTCGGAACGGAAGTTCGCCTCCATGTCGAGCTGATGATAGTTGAGACGGATGAGCGGCTTGCCTAACAGAATTGTCATCGCGGAGCCGACCACCGCATAACCAACCGCCACGGAGAACAAGAGCGGGCTGATACTCCAAAGAACTCCAGAGAATGAAATGGCGGTGAGCGTGCCATTCAGGATGAGGAGCATGAAAGAAAGCGTCGTCGTCGTGAAGGCCCTCACATCATCGGAGATGCGCTGATCGGGGTTGGCCACACCGGTGGCGGAGTCGAGCCGGTAGTAAGTCCTGTCCGTGAGATAAGCTTCAGTGAGTTTCGAGGTGAGTTGTTCCCGCCACAGGATGCCAAGCCGTTCCTCGGTGAAGCGATACAGCGCAAGCACCACGCTCGATAGGACAAACACCACCGCATACATGATCCCCTCCGCTTGGAATCCGGCGAAATTCTTGTTCTCGATGGCCGACATGAAGTCCCGCCCGACGTAGCTGTTGAGCACGTTGAGGCCGTTGATCGCGATCATCATCACCACCAGCGTCGCCGCGAAGACCAGCGCCCTCGGCCCTTGCTCGGACCGGACCAACATCATGATCGCACCTTGGAAACGTTTCCAGGTGAGGCGCACTAACTTTCTCCGGTCCTTGGGCATGCCGACGCAAAACTGAGACCATTTCCCGCCCCGATCATACGGAAACCTTAACAATCTCTTGCGCGGGGCATGGCAAAATTTCACCGGAAAGGCAAAGACATTCCCGGTTGCGGGGAAAAATAGTTGCCGCCCCAAGTCGATGATTTCCAATCCGGAGGGAGAAATTCCGCGTTTCCAGAATTCGGGTTGGAATTTCGGCCGGGACCGTTTACTGTTCGTCCGAACCTATGACCGCGGATACGAAACTCGCCATCCTCGCCGACGCCGCCAAATACGACGCCTCCTGCGCCAGCTCCGGGGCGATGCGCGGTGACTCGCTTTCCGGCAAGGGCGTGGGCTCCACCGGCGGGGCCGGCATTTGCCACAGCTACGCGCCGGACGGCCGCTGCATTTCCCTGCTCAAGGTGCTGCTGACCAATGCCTGCATCTACGATTGCCACTACTGCATCAACCGCCGTTCCTCCAACGTCCGCCGCGCCGCATTCACCCCGGAAGAAGTCGTGAAACTCACGCTCGATTTCTACAAGCGGAATTACATCGAGGGACTCTTCCTCAGTTCCGGCATCATCCGCAGCGCGGACCACACGATGGAGCAAGTGATCGCCGTGGCCCGGACCTTGCGCGAGGTGCATGACTTCCGGGGTTACATCCACCTCAAGACCATCCCGGAGGCATCGCCGGAACTCATCGAGACCGCCGCCCGCTATGCCGACCGGATCAGCATCAATCTCGAACTCCCCACCCAGCAAAGCCTCAACCTGCTCGCTCCGGAAAAAAACATCGCCCGCACCCGCGTCGCCATGGGCCGCATCCGGGGCAAGCTCGACGAAGCTGCCGCCCGCAAGCGCGATGGCGACCGCAAGCTCCGCCACGCCACCGGCCAGAGCACTCAGGTGATCGTTGGCGCGGATGCCTCCACGGATGCGGATTTCCTGGCGCGCTCGGATGATCTTTACGGAAATTTCAAACTCCGCCGCGTTTACTACTCCGCCTTCAGCCCC
>JALOTR010000708.1 GCA_025457805.1 Akkermansiaceae bacterium
GAGTCTCGACGACGACCGCGCATCGGTTCACGGTGCGGAAGCGGCCGTCAAAGCGGCCGAAGCACAGGTCTCCGCCGCCGAGGCCGGGATCAAGGCTGCGCAGGCACAGGTCGATGGCGCGGAATCCGGCGTGACCGCGAGTGTGGCGACGATCACGCGGATCGAAGCCGACATCCTCGATAGCGAACTGAAGTCTCCTCGCGATGGCCGGGTGCAATACCGTGTTGCCCAGCCCGGAGAAGTTCTGGCAGCGGGTGGCAAGGTGATGAATGTGGTGGATCTCAGCGATGTTTATCTAACATTCTTCCTGCCGGAAACGGCTGTCGGGAAAGTGCCTTTGGGCAGTGAAGTGCGCGTGATTCTGGACGCCGCGCCGAACTATGTCATACCTGCGGAAATTTCCTATGTAGCCAGTGTCGCGCAGTTCACTCCCAAAACCGTTGAGACTGCAAGCGAACGCCAGAAACTGATGTTCCGTGTAAAGGCACGGTTCGGTCGGGACTTGCTGTTGAAAAACATGAAATCAATCAAAACCGGCTTGCCCGGTGTGGCATGGCTTAAACTGGATGCCAATACCGCATGGCCGGAAGAACTTGCGATCCGGATCCCCCAATGAATCCGGGAGCATCCATCCCCCCACCGGTCGCCCGCCTGACAAAGGTCAGCTTGCGCTATGGAAAAGCACAGGCGCTGGATGATATCACTTTGGAGATTCCAGCGGGACGCATGGTGGGATTGATTGGGCCGGATGGTGTGGGGAAATCCAGCCTCATGGCCCTGATAGCCGGGGCACGGGCAGTGCAGGACGGGCGGGTGGAAGCGCTCGGAGGCGACATGGACGAGACCCGCCACCGGCAGCTCGTTTGCCCCCGGGTTTCCTATATGCCGCAGGGGCTTGGGAAAAATCTCTATCCGACTCTATCAGTAGAAGAGAACCTTCAGTTTTTCGGCCGGCTGTTTGGCCATTCTGCTGCCGAGCGGCGGCGGCGTATCGACGAGTTGGCACGTGGAACCGGCCTGACCCGGTTTCTCGCCCGTCCTGCGGGAAAACTGTCCGGCGGCATGAAACAGAAACTCGGCTTGTGCTGCGCTCTCATTCACGATCCCGATTTGCTCATTCTCGATGAACCGACGACCGGGGTTGATCCATTGGCTCGTTCGCAATTCTGGGACTTGATTGCACACATTCGGTCGGGACGCACTGGCATGAGCGTGATCGTCGCCACCGCCTACATGGACGAGGCGAGTAAATTCGACTGGCTGGTGGCCATGGATGCCGGAAAGGTGCTGGCCACCGGCACCCCGGAGGAGCTGTTGAAAACATCCAACAGCAAATCGCTGGACGCCGCTTTTATCGCCCTGCTGCCTGAAGAACGCCGCCGCAGCCATCACGAGGTTGTCATTCCGCCGCTTGCAGTCGGAGATCATGAGGAAATCGCCATCGAAGCTACGGATCTAACCATGCGATTCGGTGACTTTACTGCCGTGGATGGTGTGAGTTTCAGAATCCAGCGAGGAGAGATTTTCGGTTTCATCGGCTCGAACGGTTGTGGCAAGTCCACCACGATGAAGATGCTGACGGGTCTGCTTTCACCTACCTCAGGAAAGGCGTTGTTGCTTGGCCATGAAATCGATCCTCGTGACCTGACTACCCGGCGGAAGGTGGGTTATATGTCGCAGTCATTCTCACTCTATACGGAACTTTCGGTTCGGCAGAATCTCGTGCTGCACGCGCGGTTGTTCCAGGTGCCGGAAAAGGACATCGCAACACGCGTTGAGGAAATGGTGTCCCGTTTCGAACTGGCAGGCGTGATTGACAGCATGCCCGACACGCTGCCACTCGGCATCCGCCAACGGCTGTCGCTCGCTGTTGCGATGGTGCATCAACCGGACCTCCTCATTCTTGACGAGCCGACCTCGGGTGTGGACCCCATCGCCCGCGATAGTCTTTGGCAATTGATGATCGATTTGGCGAGAAATGACAAGGTCACGGTCTTCATCTCCACTCATTTCATGAATGAGGCGAGCCGCTGTGACCGGATATCGCTAATGCATGCGGGCAAGGTTCTTGCAACGGCTGTCCCCGCTGAGTTGGTCCGCGAACGCGGAGCTGAATCATTGGAAGCGGCTTTCATCAGCTATTTGAAGGAGGCGGAAGGTCATGACGGAACCAAGCTCGATGACGCGCCGCCTTCGCCAACGGGCCGGCCTTCTGCCGTGCCGCGGCGGAAAGCATTCAGCCTGAGCCGCGCCTGGAGTTATACGTTACGGGAGACGCTCGAACTCAAGCGCGATCCTGTTCGCGGCTCGATGGCTTTGCTGGGTTCTGCCTTGCTGATGCTGGTATTTGGCTATGGAATCAACATGGACGTGGAGAATCTGAATTACGCGGTGCTGGATCGGGATCAGACCGGATTGAGTCGGAGTTATGCGCTCAATCTGTCGGGCTCACGCTATTTCGTCGAGCGACCACCCATCGGCGATTATGCCGAGCTGGATCGTCGCATGCGTAACGGTGAATTGGCGCTGGCGATCGAAAT
>JALOTR010000709.1 GCA_025457805.1 Akkermansiaceae bacterium
CCCTCCAGCGCTACAACATCCATCGCATGTTCCTCTCCGGCAGCGGCCTCCACCCCGAGCGCGGCGTGAGCGAAAGCAATGCGCGGCAAGCGGCATTCAAGGAGCGGGTGATTTCCTACTCCGAGGACATCGTTTTCATGGCGGACCACTCGAAACTCGGGCGCAAAGCCTCGTTTTTCTTCGCCGAGGTGGCGGACCTGAGCTGTCTGGTCACCGACAAGGGCGCTGATCCCGAGTTTGTGGAAGACCTCCAAGCCAAAGGAGTGGAGGTCTTGATCGGTTAGTCCTGAACTCTCACGCGGAGGAAAACGCCGTCCTGCGGGGCAGGGTCGAGTTTCCACTGGAGTTCGGAGTTTCCGGATTCATCCGGCACATCGGCCCACGGCGTGAGCGAGTGCTCCTGCCAGTTGACCAGGTCCGTGGACCACTGGGGAACGAGATCCGCGTCGTCGGCTCCCAACCTGCGTTTGATGGAAAACAGGCTGCTGCTGCGGTCCCATGTGGCCGGTGACCCAGCCAGGGCGTATTCCAGAAGTCCCTGGCCGGGGCTGCGAGTGAATGCATCCGTGTTGCCGGGATTGCCGGGCGCAGAAGCGCTCGGCCGCCAGGAGCCAGCTTCAGCCGGGTTGCCTCCGCCATAGACCATGCTGCGTCCGAGGCCATTGGCCCGCGCGGGCCATGGGAAGGCAGCGGTGTAGGTGAAATCCAACAAGGTCGCTCCTTCTGCACTTTCCAGACGGATGCGTTCGCCGGCGTTGTTCAAAGCGGTCCCATTGGCAAAAACACCCGCGATGGGCTTGCCCGTTCCGTAAAGCACCTCGAAGGCCGCAATCTCCCGCACCACCAGGACCCGAGCGCCCGGGGCGAGCAGGCTGCCGGGTGGGAAGGTGAAATCGATGCCTTCCGTAAATCTGGCACCTGCGAGGTTGAGCGTTTGGTTTCCTTCATTCAAAAGCTCGATGAACTCCGCGTTGCCATGTGGCGCGGGTGGGAAATAACTGATTTCCGAAACCACCAGATTGGCAGGCGAGGGGGCGGCGGTGCCGATCTGATAGATGCTCTCCGCAAGGGCGCTCCATTCACTGCCACTTCTTGCACGGAAGCGCAGGACACGCTCGCCCGTTCCGGTGAGGATGAGCGGAGTCGAGGAATTCGAGCGCGTCGCGGTGAGGGAGAGATTCATGCTCAAGTCACTGCTGTTTTCATTCGCTTGGCGCACTTCCACGGCGATCACGTTTCCACCGTTCTGCAAAAGCCCATGCGGAATGCTGAAAGTTTCCACTTCATCCTCGATGGTATCGCCATGATACTCTCCATGTGCTGCATCCACAGGCACGTTGCCACCCACACGGGTTCCATTGAGATAGACGGCATAACTATCATCAAACTCCACTGTCACCGACAAGCCCGTGATTTCATTCACATTGGCCACTTGGAACGAACGCCGGAAATAGGTGGTGGGCACTTTTTGGATTCCCGGCTCGGCGGGATTCGCATCCACGATGGGGATGATGGTGTTTTCATCGCCATCGCCATAACCGATCTCGGTGGTGCCGCCGGGCCATGTCTGATCGGCGAAGCCCGTGGTCCTCCAAGCCGGGCCAGGGTTGCTGCCATTGCCGAGGTATTTCCACCCGCTCGATGAGTTGGCAATCAAGGTCTGCTCCACCGTGGAGGAAACATATGTCAATGCACCGGCCCGCAGGGCTCCGCCAACCGCCCGCGGGTCGCTCCCATCCGGCATGTAATAGAGCGTCGCGCCTTCCGGCCCGGAAACAGCGATCTCCACGCCATCGGGCTGGTAACCGCCTGCCGGACTCATCACGGGGGCATTGATGGAAGGATAGAGATTGTCCGCGCGGAGTTGATCCAGAACGATGGCATTGCGCGGGGTGAAATAGGAGATGAGATTGTTCTGCGCGTTGACCCAATCGGCCTTAGTGCGCAGGACCCACCCTGCGGAATCGCCCCAACGGGCGCTCTCGGCGATGATGGAGGCGTCCACGATGGCGGCGAAGCGGTTCACACGGTTTTGCCATGCGGCGGGAGTGAGTGCGCCCTGGTTGAAAAGATGCTTTTGAATGCGGTCCGCCCAGCGCATCCGGTATTCCGCATTGGCGACGAGATCGTTGTGGAGAAACAGCGGATTGGAATAAGCAAACAAAGGCTCGCTCAGGCTGTTGAAGGGCCCTGTCCGGTCCTCGTTCACATCGAACAACGAGTGCTCGAAGTCATGCACGAAGAACTTGAATCCCTCCCCCGGGTTGTTCACGCGCCGGCGGCTGGCAAACCAGTTGTTCGCCCGCTCGTTGCCCAAAAACGCCGACACGCTGCCATCAAGGTTACCCGACCAGAAGGTGAGCAAAAGATAGTCGATGAGATTGTCCGGATCCAGAAGCACTGGAAAACCATTGGGGGTGACCCCGTCGGCAGCGCGTCCCATCATGCGGAAGTAGTTCTGATTGGTGGGAGTGGCGGCATGGTCATTGGCCTGGTTCCATAAGCTCTGCCACGCCGCGAGATTGCCATCGGTAGCAAGGTGGAAGTAACGGACATGTGATCCGGGATGTCCCATGTCGAGTTGCGCCTGTCGGCATGATTCCTCGCGGAGGAAGGTATTCTGGTCATCGCCTCCGAAGGACCAGGCATAGTTCTGGGAGGTGCGGAGATCGATTTGATCAAACTCCTGCGCCGCGTCCCTTCCGAAGAGTGGATAACGCAGTTTCGTGTCGCCATATTCCTGACGGAAAAACAGGCGGAAAGAATGCTTGGGGTTGTCTGTGGATCGGGAAAATCCGCCACGCAGCCGCAGGCCGGCGTTGATCTGGAATTCATCCCTGCCATTCGGATTGGCTGCGTTCGGAGGGTTGATCCATTCGAAGGATGCAGGGCGTTCCCAGGCGAAGCCACGTTCGTAGGGATTCGAGTAAATCCCCTGGCTGTCGCCGATGTTCAGCAGGTTCCGCAGGTCGGTGGTGATCGAGACGCTGGGAATGGCAAGGAGGGCGGACTTGACGACTTCCGGCCCGCCAATGGCCGGATCCGGATGGTCCACGATGTCCGGGTCCATGCCGAAGTCGAGCACCTGGTCCGTGCCGCTGCTCGCCGGCCAACCAGGTGGCGGAGCGCCGTTGGCGGATTGCCGGATGATATCATTGGGGAAAAGATAAGTATGTGTATCCACATCCGTGGCCCTCCAGCCGGGAATGTAAGCCATGGCACGGAGCACGGTGGTGCCAGATATCAAAAGCGGATTCACATAAGTGATGCCATTGTCCGCGGAAGGTGTGGAGCCATCCGTGGTGTAACGGATGATGGCACCGGGCGTGGCGGAGGTGATGCTTACGGTGAACGGGCTGGTATGGATTCCGCGGTTCACGCTGAACTGGGTGTCCTCCACATTGCCAAGGCTGCTCGGGGCTCCATTGATCCATCCGGGAGTGGCGAGACCATCGCCATAATAAGCCGGGGTGGATGATGGATTGATCGATCCGGAAATGAGTTCGGGAAGGATCAGAAAGGTGCCGTCCGAGGTGGAGCTTCGCATGCCGTGGATGGCGAGTGTGTTGGTGCCGTTGACGAGCTGCCCAAGCTGACCTGTTAGATTGAAGGGCACTCGCGCGAGCGCCTGTTCATTGGTGCGGGAGGCAGTGGATGCGGAGTTCCATGCGGGAACGGCGGGTGCATTGGCGGAAGCGGCGGCGTTGCCATTGAGCCATGCGCTGAAGCCATCGTTGTAACGCATCAACAGATACAAACAGGTGGCGCTTCCCGGACCGGTGGAGCTGAATGGCATGCGGAAATAGGCGGAATTGCGGTTGGTCATGGGCGTGGTCAGGTCCGTACCCACCTCGCCGCCGGTCCCTGCAAGAGCAGTGCGGGCCGAGAGCCCGCCATTCGCGGTGTCGCCGACGAGCCGGAAAAGCGCCGGATTGAAGGCGCTGAGATTTCCCGGTGCGGCGAAGAACTCCACGCTGTCCCCGCCGCCGCCCTCGAACATGATGACTTCGAAGGAATGCTGTCCGGCGGTGAGGGAAATGGTGCCGAAACGATCTTCCGGGCCATGATAGGTATCATCATAGATCACCACCGTGGAGCCGATTCTCAAACGGCTGCCATCATCCGAGTTGATGCCGAAAGTATAAACTCCCGCTGTCGGGATCGTCAGGATTCCGGTGGCCACGATCAGATAATCATCTCCGCCATTGCCGGGCGGGACTTGGTTGAACTCATAGTTCCCATCCCCGCCGTCGCCTAACAGGTTGAGGGTGGGCATGAGCTGGGAGGTGGAGGAGAGGATGCGTGGATCGCTGGTGGGCAGCGTTGAAAGCGTGATTGCTTCGGTGAGACCGTCCAGATTGCCGAGAGCG
>JALOTR010000054.1 GCA_025457805.1 Akkermansiaceae bacterium
CCGCCGGTGCGGGTCTCGGTGGTGATGGCGGCGAAGAGGACGTAGGCGGGTTTGCTGCCGGGCACGTGGTCCTGGAGGGTGGGGTGGGACCAGGATTTTTCCTTTTCCAGATCCTCGACCGCGTGATTGAGCTCGGTTTCCAAGCGCTCCTGCCAAGCGGCGTCGAGGGTGGTGTAAACGCTCAGGCCGGCCAGTTCGGTGCCGAGTTGATCGAGGATGCCATCGAGTTCGCGGCGGATGGCTTGGAGGGCGTAGGAGGTCTGGGTGATGCGTTGTTCGTCGTTGGCGAGCTTCAGCGGTTCGGCGGCGATGGCAGCGGCGCGGGGTTTGTCGATGAAACCCATGGAGACCATCCGGTTGAGGGTTTGGCGTCGTTGTTCGAGGGCTTTTTCCGGATTTCGGAGGGGTGAAAACGCGTGGGGGCCACGGATGATGCCGACGATGAGGGCGCATTCGCCATCGCTGAGGGCGCTGGTGGTTTTGCCAAAATAAGTTTGCGATGCCTGCTCGATGCCATCCGCGCCGGAGCCGAAGTAGATGCGATTCAGGTAGTGGGTGAGGATTTCATCCTTCTTGTAGCGGGCCTCGATGCGGAGGGTGAGGGCGATTTCGAGGAATTTCCGGTGCAGGGATTTTTCGCGGATCTCGAAGCTGTTGCGGGCGAGCTGCATGGTCAGGGTGGAGGCTCCCTGGGTGAAATTCCGGTCCTTGAGGTTGCGGACCGTGGCGCGCATCAGCCCGCGGACATCGACGCCGGAATGCTTGAAAAACCGGGCGTCTTCGCGGGCCTGGAGCGACTTGACGAGGAAATCGGGGATTTCCTTGCGGGTAACGAGCTTGCGCCCCGTGGCACCCGGGGCGGCGATTGCAACGCCTTTGCGGTCGTAAAACATCGTGCCGGTGGGCAGTTTGGCGACTTCATCGAGATCGAAGCGCATCGCCAGCATGAAGTAGAAAAACGCGAAGCCGGAAAACAGAATGAGCCCGATGATGGAGACCTGAAACAACAATTTCACCGGGCCATGCAGCCACTCGGGAAGCCAGCGCTTCCAAAACGGTGGGGGGCTGATGGGACGCCAGGTGGACATGGGTGGAGCGTTGGGCGGTGGGCGGGAGTCGGCAGACGCGGCGTGAGATGCGGGCGGGCAGGTGCTTATTCAACCGGAAGTGCGCGGAGTGGTGGCTCGCTCACGGGTTGGGCCCTGCGGGGAGGCTCGACGGGAATGGCGGCGGGCGGGGTGGGATCCGCGGGCTCGACGGGCAAGGCCTTGAGCGGAGCGGGGTCGGGTGCGGCTGCGTCTTCCGGAACGATCATGTCCACGGCCCGGGCGCGGGCGGGGTGGATGGGGCAGAGGTCGTTGTCGGCGAGGGCCATATCGGCCGGGACGTGATCGGTCACGACGGTGCCGGCTTCCCGACAGCCGGAAGTGGCTCGCTTGCGGGAGAGTTGGCAAATTTCCATATCGATCGTGTTGACGCGCGAGTGGAGCTTGCCGGCCTTGTAGCCGAGGCGGTCGGCGGTTTTCATGACATCCACCCAGACGGGCAGGGAAAGCACGGAGCCGAAGCCGCCCTGGATGGTTTTCTTGGGGGTATCGAAGCCGACCCAGACGGCGCAGCTGAGGTTGGAGGTGTAACCGGCGAACCAGGCGTCCTTGAAATCGTTGGTGGTGCCGGTTTTCCCGCCGCAGGGTTTGTCGAAGCCGAGGGTCCTCACCGAGGCGGCGGTGCCACGGGTGGCGACTTCATTGAGGATGCGGGAAACCGACCACGCGGAACCGCTTTTCGCCGCCTGGTAGGAAAGCGGGAGTGTGGAGTAGAGGACATTGCCATCGCGGTCGCGGATCTGGGAGATCAGGTAGGGGCGGTAGCGGACGCCGTCGTTGGGGAAAATGGTGTAGGCGGTGGCTACTTCCCATGGGGTGGCTTCCCATGAGCCGAGGTAGGAGGAGGGGGTTTCCGGCATCGGGGTGGAGAAACCGGCCATCGCAGCGACGTCCGTAACTTTGCCAAGACCGGCATGGTTTCCGACGCGCACGGACATCGTATTGCGGGATCGGATGAGGCCATACGAGGCCGGGTGGTAGCCGCCGAATTTGCCATCCGAATTCTGCGGCCGCCACCGCCCGCCACCGCTGATTTCGCCCGGCTGGATGGGGCCATCGCTGATCGAGGCATCCGGTCGCATGCCTTCATCGAACGCGGCGAGATAAACGAAGGGTTTGAAAATGGAACCGAGCTGGCGGTGGGCATCCTTGCCACGATTGAAGCGGGATTCATTCGCATCGCGGCCACCGACCACGGCGAGGACCGCGCCAGTGCGGTTTTCGACCACGACGAGGGCCCCCTGAATGTAGCCGGGCTCACCGCGATCCGTCTCCGGCAATTTGCCCCAGGCGGCGCGGGTGGGGTGGGCATAGCCGGAAAGGCGCTCCAGATCGTGCAGGCGTTTTTCGAGCGCCTCCTCGCCTTTTTGTTGGATGCGGAGATCGATAGTGGTGGTGATTTCCAAGCCGCCGAGTTCGATGTCTTCCTTTTCCAGGATGATTTCCAGATCCTTGCGGATGGCGTCCATCGCGTAGGATTCGCGGGCCTCGCGCCGCACCTTCGGCCGCACTTCGATGGGATCGAGCTTGGCGGCATCCGCTTGTTCGCGGGTGATGACCTTGGCGGTGACCATACGTTCGAGCGTCGTGTTGCGCTCGCGGGTGGCGGCTTCCATCGAGCGGAAGGGGTTGAAGGAATCCGGCCCGCGCACGATGCCGGCGAGCAGCGCGCTTTGCGAGAGGGTCAGCTCGGAGGGGTGTTTTTCGAAATAAATGCGCGACGCCTCACCCACGCCCTTGATCTGGCGGCCCCAGTTGATCTGGTTGATGTAGGCTTCGAGGATTTGGTCTTTTTCCAAATCCCACTCCAGCCGGATGGCGATGGCGATTTCCAGAAACTTGCGGTCGAGCTGGCGGGGCAGATCGCCGCGTTTTTCGCCGCGTTTGAGTTGGAAAACATCGGAAACGAGCTGCTGCGTGATGGTGGATGCGCCCTCGCGTTTGCCCTGCACGTTCTTGGTGATGGCGCGCATGATGCCGATGGTATCGAAGGCGCCGTGGGTGTAAAACCGCTCATCCTCACGGGCGAGGATGGCCTTGCGGAAATCCTCGGAAACCTGCCGGAGCGGGACGATCGAGCGTTTTTCCCCGTGGATTCTGCCGATTTCCTCGCCTTGTCGATCCTTGATGATCGAGCGCTGCGGCATGGCATGGATGCGGGAAATATCATAATTCATCGCCCGCCACCCATAGACCACGGATAGGCATAACAACGCATACAGCCCAGCCACGGCGGGATAGCCTGCGGCGCGCAGCGCAAGCTTCATCGGCAGCGGAAATCCGCGCGTGACGAAGTTGAACAAATGAAACGGCCAGAACAACAGCAGCGAGCCTGCCCCCGTCCGGCGGGAGGGAGCGGCGGGCTCTTCCTTGCGGCGGCGGTTGGATTCCTTCGTAGGGCGTTTCGGCATCGGCGGGGCAACCATACGCAGTTCCTTCTTATCAATCCACCCTTGATTATTGGCATCGCCACGCGTCATTGCGCCAGCACCCGCAGGCGGAGACAAACCCGCCGCGCGGCATCGCTCTGGTTCACGCAAGCATTCATCATGAAAGCGAAATTCACTTTTCCCACCCTCGCCCTCACCCTGTGGATCGCCACCGGGATCCCTGCGCTGCAAGCGCGTGAACCGGCGCGCACCATGGCGGATCTCGCCAAGCTGGAAGCCAAGGTGGAGAACGTTTCCCGCAAGACCTTGCCGGCCACCGTCGCCCTGCTTTCCAACAACACCGGCTCGTCGGGCTCCGGCGTGATCACCCGTGCCGATGGCCTCATCCTCACCGCCGCCCACGTCGTCCAAGGTGCGGAGGAGCTGCTGGTGGTTTTCCCGGATGGCAAACAAGTCAAAGGCAAGGTCCTCGGCGCGAATTATTCCAAGGACATCGCGATGGTGAAAATCAACGAACCCGGCCCCTGGCCCTTCATCGAAATGGGCAGCTCGAAGCCGCTCGAAGCGGGCGACTGGGTGGTCGCGCTCGGCCACTCCGCCGGCTTCGATGCCAACCGCACGCCGCCCGTCCGCTTCGGCCGCGTGGTTTCCAAAGGACCCGGAAATTTCCTCACAAGCGACTGCACGCTCATCGGTGGCGACTCCGGCGGACCCTTGTTTGATCTCGATGGCAAGATCGTCGGCATCCATTCCTCGATCGGCAAATCGGTTTCTAACAACAACCACGCCGGCATCGATGGCTTCCGCGATGACTGGGAACGCATGTATGCCGGCGAGTCATGGGGTCAGCTTTCGATGAATCCGTTCGCCAATCCTGAAATGCCGGTCATCGGCATCGACATGGGCATCATCCGTGGCGTCAAGGGCGTGATCGTCAATGGCGTGGTGCCCGGTTCGCCCGCTGCCGCTGCCGGTGTGCGTGTGGGTGATGTGATCCGCTCGCTCGATGGCAGCGACATCCGCGAAGGCGGCGAGCTGTTGCAAGTCCTTGCCAAGCGCCAGCCCGGCGACCGCGTGAAACTCGGCATTCTGCGCGATGATGAAAAACGGGAAGTGAGCGTCACTCTCAAGCGCCGCGATGAGCTTTTTGAACCACGTTGAAATGATAACTCCGCACATGAAGAAAACATTGATTCCCCTTCTCGGCATCCTGTTTCACGGCGTGGCCGCGGCGCAGGATGATATCCCCTTGCTCCGGCCCGAGGAAAAGGCCGCCATCAAAGCCCAGGCGGATGAATATCGGGAAGCCTTTTCTCCCTCTCTAACAGAAGCGGCCGAATCCACGGTGCGCGTCTGGTCCGGCAAGCGCCGCCTTGCCTATGGCACGGTCGTCGGCGATGGCCGCAGCATTCTCACCAAGTGGAGTGAGCTCGCCCGCGGCCAGGGCGACCTGCGTGTGGAAGGTGCAGGCGGGCGCGTGCTCGCGGCAAAGGTGACCGGCGTCTATCAGGATGAAGACCTTGCCGTATTGGAAATCAATGGCACGC
Organism: Akkermansiaceae bacterium; assembly: GCA_025457805.1. Lineage (GTDB taxonomy): Bacteria > Verrucomicrobiota > Verrucomicrobiia > Verrucomicrobiales > Akkermansiaceae > Luteolibacter. The sequence continues at coordinate 5,044 of JALOTR010000054.1, forward strand.
CGCTCAAACCCGTCAAGTGGTCCGAGGCACCTGCGAAACTCGGCAGCTTCCTCGCCGCGCCGCAGCCCGATGGCCGACCCGCCGCGTTCGGTGTGGTGAGCGTGCTCGAACGCAATCTCCGCGAGACGGATCAAGCTTACCTCGGCGTGCAGGGCGATCCGGATTTTGATGGTCCCGGCGTGCGCATCGACGAGGTGGCGGAAGAATCCGGAGCGGAAAAAGCCGGTTTGAAATCCGGCGATGTGATTCTAAAGGTTGGCGACCGCAGCATTTCCGGTTTGTTGGAACTCAAGAACTCGTTGGTGGACACCACGCCCGGTTCGACAGTCACGCTCACCATCCTTGATCGCGATGAGAAGGAGAAGAAAGTCGAGGTTCTGTTAGGAAATCGGCCCAAGCTCGGCGGCTTCTCCGGCGACCGACTCAGAATGATGGAGCGCATGGGCACCACGCCCAGCCGCGTTCGTGATTCCTTCTCGCGTGTGATCCAGACGGATATGCGTTTGGAAGCCTCACTCATCGGCGGTCCGGTGGTGAATCTCAAGGGCGAAGTCATCGGCATCAGCGTGGCCCGCGGTGACCGCACGCGCTCCTTCATCATGCCATCCTCAATGATCGAGACCTTGTTGAAGGAAAAACCCACCGATCCATCACTCGCCAAACTCCAGGCCGAAGAGGAAACCCCTGCCGTCAACATGCGCGGCGGCGAAGGTCGGATGCCTCGCATGAAACAAGGCAGCGAAGAGCGCCTGCGCCAACACCTCGGCGAGATGCAGCGCTTGATGGATTTCATGCGTGAGGAAATGGAAGACCTCGAAAGGCAGGGGCGCTGATTTGCCGCAAGCCGCGCAGCAAGCGTCCGGATCGGTCAAGACAGACGTGTTATCTTGGGATTCATGGCTTTTGAATCCCTCGATACCCGTCTGCAACGCATCCGCAACACCCGTCCCGACGACGCGGCACTGGCCCATGAGGCGGTGGAACTCGCCGCCACGTGGCTGGAATCCGCCCGCGCGGGCATGCGCCCCACCGAGCGCCGGCAGGCGGCTCAGCTTGCACGGATGATGGAGGATCCCGCAGGCAAGGCGCTTACCTTCGCGCTCGCAGATCAGGTTTTCCGCCCACCCACGGCAGCCCGTTCGGCCGCAAGATTCCGTTCGCTGGTGGCAGATTATGGCGTGCCACGATACCTGCCAGCGTGGGAGCGGATTGGCATGCAGGCCGGAGCCATCGCCTCCGCCATCGTGCCGGGGATTGTGATGCCGCTGGTCACTGCAAAACTGCGTGGCGAGAGTGAATCGGTGATTCTTCCCGGCGAGGATGCCCGGCTCCATCCGCATCTTACCAAACGCCGCAAGGCCGGCATGCGCATGAACCTCAACCAACTCGGCGAGGCCATCCTCGGCGAGGACGAGGCGGAGAAACGCATGCAAGCCGTGCTCGCCCGCATCGCCAGTCCGGATTGCGATTACCTCTCGGTGAAAATTTCCGCCATCTTCAGCCAGATCCATCTCATCGCGCATGAGGAGACCCTGGAAAAACTCAAACAACGCCTGCGCCGACTCTACCAAGCTGCCATATCTAACAAAACACCTGATGGGCGCGCCAAGTTCATCAATCTGGACATGGAGGAATACCGCGATCTCGCCCTCACGCGGGACGCCTTCATCCAAGTGCTCGATGAGCCCGAGTTCATGCAGCTGGAAGCCGGTATCGTGTTGCAAGCTTACTTGCCGGATGCATGGCCGGTGCAGAAACAACTCATCGCCCACGCCAAGGAACGCGTCGCCCGCGGCGGTGTCGGCATCAAGATCCGCATTGTGAAAGGGGCGAACCTTGCCATGGAAAAGGTCGAGGCGGAATTGCACGATTGGCCGCAGGCACCTTATGAAACCAAGGAAGACGTGGATGCCAACTTCAAGCGCATGCTGCATGAAGCGTGCAATCCGGAACACGCCTCTTTCGTGAGAACCGGCGTGGCCAGCCATAACTTGTTCGATCTCGCCTATGCCATGCTGCTGCGCACCCGCGAGGGGGTAGAGAAAGCGGTGGAATTCGAAATGCTCGAAGGCATGGCCAACCATCAGGCACGCGTGGTGAAGGAAGCGGCAGGCGGATTGTTGCTCTACGCCCCGGTGGTGGGACGTGATGATTTCCACAGCGCCATCGCCTATCTCGTGCGCAGGTTGGATGAAAACACCTCGGAGGAAAATTTCCTTCACGACCTCTTCGGTATGACATCCGGCGATGCCAAATGGAATGCGCAGCGCGATCGCTTCCTGCAAGCTTGTGCGCGCAAAGATATCATTCACGCTGGACCCCGCCGGACGCAGGATCGGACCACGCAAATACCGACCACTCTGCCCGCAGGAACGCCTTTTCACAACGCGCCGGACACGGATTGGTCGCTTCCCCACCATGTCACATGGATTCGCAAGCATGTGGAAAACATCCGGGATGCAGATCCTGTTAGAGTGCCTTTATGCATCGGCGGAAAAGGAGAACACGGGGCTTCGGGAGCCATCGGCCGCGATCCCTCAAGGCCCGGCGTGGAGGCCTATCACTACGGACTTGCCAGCGAGGAACAACTCGAACGTGCGATGCAAACTGCCGTCGATGCGCGAGCCGCGTGGCAGGCACTTGGGTACGAGGGCCGCGCCAGCTTGCTCCGCCGAGCCGCTGCAAGCATCGCCGCAAAACGCGGACACATCATCGCCACCATGGTTTTGGATGCCGGCAAGGCCGCCTGCGAGGGTGATGTGGAAGTTTCCGAGGCCATCGACTTCGCGAACTACTATGCGGACCGTTTTTCCGATCCGGCTTTCTTCGATGGCTCCAGCCTCGATCCGCTCGGCACCGTGGTGATTGCGCCGCCATGGAATTTTCCCTTCGCCATTCCCTGCGGCGGTGTGCTGGCTGCCTTGATGGCGGGAAACACTGTCATCCTCAAACCCGCATCCGCCACCGCGCTCACCGGTTGGGTGCTGGCGCAGTGCCTGTGGGATGCGGGCATTCCTCGCGAGGTCTTGCAATTCATCACCTGCGCCGGTGGGGTGGGCCGTAAGCTTCTTACGGATGAACGCACGGGAGCTGTTGTTCTAACAGGTGGCTGGGACACGGCACGCATGTTTCTCGATTGGAAACCGGACATGCGCCTTTTTGCGGAAACCAGCGGCAAGAACTCGCTCATCATCACGGCTGCGGCCGATCCGGATCAGGCGATCAAGGACCTGGTGAAAAGCGCCTTTGGTCACTCCGGTCAGAAATGCTCCGCCGCTTCCCTCGCGATCATCGAGGCGGAAGTTTATGATAATCCCGCCTTCATGCGCCAACTCCGCGATGCGGCTGCTTCTCTAACAGTCGGCACGCCCTGGCAATACGACAGCATCGTCACCCCCACCGTGGTCCCGCCCGGCGAGGCCCTTGTTCGCGGACTGACGCAGCTCGATCCTGGCGAATCGTGGTTGCTCGAACCCCGCATGATCGACGGCAATCCCCAACTCTGGTCGCCCGGCATCCGCATCGGTGTGAAGCCGGATTCATGGTATCGCTCCAACGAATGCTTCGGTCCCGTGCTCGGCCTGATCCGCGCGGAGGATCTATCCCATGCCATCCAAATCCAGAACGCCTCCAGCTTCGGTCTAACAGGAGGCATCCATTCGCTCGATCCTGCGGAGATGGAGCTTTGGAGGGAATCCGTCGAAGTTGGCAATGCCTACATCAACCGTCCCATCACCGGAGCCATCGTCCGCAGGCAGCCTTTTGGTGGATGGAAAAATTCCTCCTTCGGCCCCGGTGCCAAAGCGGGCGGACCAAACTACTGCGCGCTTTTCGGGCATTGGAACAACAGCGCCCTGCCCGTAGCCAGCGCCGATCTAACAGGAAATGTATTAACTCTCCTCCAACAACTCTCCGCCGCCCTGCCCGATGATGCGGACACCCTCCGCGCCGCCGCGACCAGCGATGCGGCGGCATGGCAAAGCGAGTTCGGCATTGATCACGATCCGAGCGGGCTTGCCTGCGAATCAAATGTGTTCCGCTATCGACCCTTCGTGCAGAGCAAAGTGCGCATCACATCGGAAACCAGCGATGCCGAACTCGCGCGCATCCTGCTCGCCGCTGCGGCAGCCGGTGTGAAATTGGAAATTTCCTCTGCAAACGAGCGCCCTTTTCTAACAAAAACCGGCATCTCCTTTGCAATCGAAACCGAAGCCGCCTTCATCGCCCGCCTCACCGCCACCCGCCACCCCTGGCAGGCCCTGCGCGCGCCGCTTGCAGGCACCGCCCTCAAAGCCGCCGCCACGGATGCCGGCCTGCGCCTCAGCGACCATCCCGTCCTCCTCAACGGCCGACTCGAACTCCTCTGGCTGCTCCGCGAGCAATCCATCAGCACCACCCTCCACCGCTACGGCAACATCGTCGCGGGACCGGAGAAATTGCGACAATTCTCGTGACGGCCGTCACAAGAATTGTCGCGCCGGGATTTGGGCGATCCAAGAAGCGCTCTTGAATTCCCGGATTCCGGTGTATGAGTGGGGCGGCGCATGCTTTTTCTCCAACAACTCCGCGGTGAGCTCCGCAAATTGTTTGCACGACCGCGGACCTGGATGGGCTACGGGGCTTTCCTGATCATGGAGGCGGT
>JALOTR010000710.1 GCA_025457805.1 Akkermansiaceae bacterium
TTGATCCGCGACATCTGCTTCGGCAATGCCAGACGCCAGTTCGGATTCGATGTCTGAAAGAAAGAGGAAACCCGACGCTTAAACCCACGATGATCCGCTCCACTGCCATTTGTCTGTTTGCCCTGAGTCCGTGTTTGCCTGCGGTGCCCGTTTTCATCGGCACCAACACCGGGCCCAACTCGCAGAGCAAGGGAATCTACTTCGCGGACTTCGATCTGAGCACCGGCACTCTCAGCACGCCGAGGCTTGCGGCGGAGTATCAGAATCCCGGTTTCCTCGCCCAGCATCCGACCAAGCCGGTGCTCTACGCCTGCGGTCAACCCAGCAAACCCTTCGAGGACAAAACTGGGGCCGTGGCGGCATTCTCCATCTCGGATGTGTATGGGCTCACCTTGATCGGCGAAGCCTCCAGCAAGGGGCAGGGGCCCTGTCATGTGGCGGTGGATGGCACGGGAAATACGGTGGCGGTGGCCAATTATGGCGATGGCATGGTGGCCACCCTGCGCCTCGATGAAAAAGGCATTCCCGGCAAGGCCGCATGGTCGCTCATCACCCCCGGCAGTGGTCCGCATCCACGACAGAAGGGTCCGCATGCGCATGGAGTTTATTTTGATCGCGCCAACACGCTTCTCTTCGTTCCCGATCTCGGTTTGGACAAGGTGCTGGTGTTCCCCTTCGATGCCGCCAAGTCCACTGCCGGCGATGCCAAACCCGCTCTCGCCACCGCTCCCGGAGCTGGCCCGCGGCACATGGCATTTTCACCGGATGAAAAACATGCCTATGTCATCAACGAGTTGGACAACACCATCCTCGTCGCAGCCCACGATGGCAAAGGCGGATTCAAAACCATCGAAACCGTCCCCACCTTGCCCGAAGGCTTCAAGGGAAACAATACCACCGCCGAAGTGGAAGTGAGTGCGGATGGCAAGCTCGTCATCGGCTCCAACCGCGGCCACAACAGCCTCATCCCGCGCCATTTCAAAATCGCACCGGGTGGAAACTGGGTGCTCTGCGGCCATCAGGAATCCAACACCATCAGCGTGCTGCCCCTCGATCCCGCAACCGGCAAAATGGCCGATGCCCGGCAGACCGTCCCATCACCAAGCCCGATCTGCATTCTCTTTGCGCGTTGAGGGAGCGCTCACCGCTCACCGGTTGCCTTGATGGGGCAAATGGGACCCATGCAGTCGTGCTTCACCCCTTTTGTGGATCCTTGATTCTGCTGCGGCTGCTTGAGGCCGGGCCCAAACCATACAAAACCCGCCCGGAGGTGTGTACCGGGCGGGTTTTCTTCGTTCTGGAGGATGTGGAAATCCCGTCTTCGCTTATGGCTGGGCGGGGACGTAGAGTTCCGATCCTTTGGCCAGAACGGTGGCATTGGTTAGATCCAGTCCGTTGAGGTCATTGAGACGACTGGTGTCTGTGCCGTGTTTGGCGGCAAATTCACCGTAGGTCATCTCTCCCTCGATCGTGACGGAGCGGATCTTCTTCTCGGGGTTGCTAGGGGAAGTTGGGGCAGGAGTGCTGTCGGCAGCAGGAGCCGGGGCTGCAGCGGCCGGGGCAAGGGCGGATGTTTCCGGAGCGGTGGCTGCGGATTTCGGCGCCTCGGCAGGAAGGATTTCATTCGACGGCAGCGGAGCGGAAACCGGGATGCTTGACTGCGCAACCGAAGGCGCCGACGCGACTGGCGGGCTCGTTTCACGAACGGGTGCCGATGTGGAGAGCACCGGAGTCGAGCTTCCCAACGAACGCGGAGCTGCCTGGGCGGTGGACATCTGCGTGCGCGGCGCGGCAGGTGCCGTTGCTTTCGGCTGGGCGGCGGGTCGGCTTGCCAATTCGGCTGGAGCGGCGCTGGAGCCGGCAGAAAGCTGGATCACCTGGCCGGGGCGCAGGGCAGTTGGCTTCACCTTCGGATTGGCTGCAACCAAGGCGGCCACCGAGGTTTTGTGTTTGCGGGAAATGCTGGCGAAGGTTTCCCCGGCGCGGATGGTGTGGGTCTTGCCGGAAAGCGCGGAAGAGGTGGATGCAGCTGCCGGGGCGCTGGTTTTGGCTGCGGCCACCGGGCTGGGGGCGGCACTGCCGGGAAGCGTCAGTTTCTGGCCGGGATGGATGATGGCCGTGGGCTTGAGTCCGTTGGCCTTGGCCAGGGTGGCCACCGAGCAGCCATTGCGCCGGGCGATCTTTTCAAAGCTGTCTCCCGAACGGACGACGTAGGTCCCGCCACTGGAGCGGGAGGTGGACGCCGCCGGGGTGGCGGAAGTGGTTGAGGAAGCAGCAGCCGAAACAGGAGTGCCGGGCTTCAAGCGGCGGACCTCGCCCTCCAAGCGCTGGATTTGCTGCTCCTGCGCCGCGCAGCGGGCACGCAGGGCATCCAGCTCACTCATCGCGGTCGCACAGGGCACCGAAAAAACGGTCGTCAACAGGGCAAAAAGCAGCGTCGGTTTCATGGCGGCCTGATTTTTCAAAATATTTAGTAAGAATCAAGTTAAATTCAGGAAATCTTAAGAACATGCGCCAAAAGTTCCATGAAATCAAGGGCTTGCGTCCGCAAATGGGGTCGCTCAGGGCACCAGGACGCGCCGCGCCGCGCCCTTCAGGCCCAGACGAGACGCTGTCTTGCCCGGCTCAGGCAGCCGCCGCCACGCAGGCACAAAAAAACGAGCCGCTCCATGGGGAGGGGCTCGTTGGAAGGGAACGCTCAGGGGCGTCCAGAGGCGCTCGAATCAGGCGCGGCCGAGGTAGGAGTTGTCCTCGGTCTTGACGTTGATTTTCTCACCCACGTTAATGAACAGCGGCACTTGGACCACCAGGCCGGTCTCCATGGTGGCGGGCTTGTAAACATTGTTTGCCGAGTCGCCCTTCACGCCTTCGGAGGATTCCGTGACGGTCATGGTCATGGTCAGTGGAAGATCCACAGCCACCACGATGCCGTCGGCGATGAGCAGGTTGTAAAGCTGACCCTCGATGAGGTAGTTCTTCACGTTTTCGATGAGGTCCTCATACACCACGGCATCTTCGTAGGTGTTGGGATCGAGGAAATGGTAGCCGCTGCTGTCCTTGTAGGAATACTCATGCGGGGTGCGCTCAAGGACCACGCCTTCGATCGAGTCGTTGGAGGTCATCCGGAGATTGAAAACCTTCTTGGTGGCCACACTGCGGATCGACATCTGGACGTAGGACGCCATCCGTGGAGGAGTCTTGAGTTCGTGATCGGTCACGAGGCAGACTTCGTTGTTGTGGCGGACGGCGTGTCCCTTGCGGAGGTTGATGATCGGTGTGCTGGCCATGGTTTTGGTGGGGCCGGGATAGGCGGCGGGATGGGGCGACGCAAGCCCGGAATTGCGGCGATGCTGCCGGATTCCGCCGGAATGGGGAAAATCAGGACGCCTGGGAAGCCACCCAGGCGGCGATTTTCGAGTCATCATCCCCGGCGGCCCACACGCGGCGGAGGAA
>JALOTR010000711.1 GCA_025457805.1 Akkermansiaceae bacterium
TGACGCCGAGGTTTCTCGCATTCCCACCATAAGTGGTGTGGCCCCCGGCGGATTGGAAGGGGATGACGATGCAGGCAAGGATGGAAACAGTGACAATAGATATGTTTTTCATGATGAAGAGTTTGATTTGGTTTGAAACAATTTTTTGTTAGATAACAACTTGGGTTTTCAATCTTCCGCCGCTTCCTCCGGAGCCCAGGTGTAGGCCAGGCGATAGAACGCCTTCTGAGGTGGCGGTGCCGCATCCGTGAAGGTGGCGGTCGCGGCGGTGGTGCCAGTCACGGTCCCGATCTCCGACCAGACGCCGGAGGTAGGATCTGTGCTGCGCATGATTTTGAACTCCACTCCGGTCTGGAATGGATCACGAATGCCCATCTGGCTCGCCCATGTCAGGACGAAGCCGGTTCCCGGCACATGCGTCCCCTTCGGCGTGAAATCCGGTCCCGCCTGGAAGCGGAACGTGAAGGGATCACTGGGCGCATGCCACGGGCCACCACCCGGACCGCTCGTGCTGCGGTCCACCAGGCGATAAGTCACATGGTAGTCCCCCGCTTTGTCGGCGGTCCATGCTCGGCCATGGAAATGACCGTGAGGGTCCTGATCCTCGGCATCGTATCCGCCGCTGATCACGAAGGCGTGGTTGCCGGTCGGTGCGTTGGTGATGAAGGACACACTCGGCGTATCGAAAGCCGCCGAGCGCCCCACATCCCAGAAGCCGAACTTCGCCCCCGGGGGCCCGGTCACGGCGAGGATCTCCATCCAGATGTAAGCGCCCGTCGCCGCATGATCGATGTCTCCCGTCTGCTCCTGTCCATCGGACAAGGCGCTGAAGGTGAAGGCATCGAGCGGGAACACCGTGCGGACGCTGTCATCCAGCATGTAGAAACCACCGCAACGCTGGACCGGACGGAAGCCGTAAGGCCGTGGCAGGAGGCGGAAGACACGATTGGTGAAATTCGGACCGATGATCCGGAGTTTTTCACCGGCATCCGGCTGGCCATTTGCATTTGCATCCAGAATACCGGCCTCGAAGTGATCGTGGGCCTGCACCGCGTTGCCGGTCATGAATGAAAACGCGATGAGAACCCGGACTTTTGTGAGATATGACATGTGTTGGGAAATGATGGGATTGAGACAAGGGATCCTTCAGCTCAAGGCTTGGAAGGATCCACGAAGCGGGAGCCGGCCGCAGCGAGGCGGCTCCGGACTTCCTTCCGGGTCAGGGTCTCAACGTGTCCATCGGCAAACAGATAGTTCGCCTTGTTTCCATGCATGCCGGTTTCCACCTGGTGCTCGAAGGCCTCCGGAGGCACCGGGCCACCGAAGTAAGGAGCAAAGTGGAAATGATCGCCACGGTGGGAAACCGCGGCTTCGGCAAACAGGAATGTCGCTTCCGGACGTTCGATCTTTGCGAGGATCGAGAAGTTGAGATGTTCCGCCCCGGCAGGGAAGGCCGTGAGGAAATCGTTGATCACATAGGTGTAAACGCGGGCCTTGTTCCGGTCACTCGCGCACTTGAAGGTGATGGTCCCGGAGGCGTAGGGCTGAAGTGTCAGCGTCCACGATTTTCCACCACGCTGGTGCGAAGTGGCAGGGAGGGTCATCTGGTTGTCACCGGCATACATCATCGTTGCCATGCCGATCTGACGAAGATTGCCCGCACAGTTCAGAGTCTGGCTGCGGGCCATCAGGGATCGGGATACGGGCAGGGCAATGGCTGCGAGCGCCACGATGATGAGGATCGTGACGAGCAACTCCACCAGGGAAAATCCCCGGCGGTGGACGTGGTGCTTCAAGTGAAATGGATTGGAATGGGTGCTGACTCACACGTGCGGCCCGAAGATTAGGGCTGTGTGCAGGGCACCTTTTGCAAAGGCGCACGGATGTTTCCGTGGGATTCCGATTCCGGATCGATGGAGCGCTGATGAATCAGAGCGTTTGGGATCCGGGCACGATTCGACTGCGGTCGATCACGCCCATCGCGGCGGCTGGAGCGGCACGGCGAGGCTTACGCAGGAATCCGTTCCCGCATAGCTGGGGATTTGCACGATGAAGTCATTGCCGCGGAGTTCGGCGAGTTGGACGGCAACCGGGAGGGCGACGTCCAGTTTGATTTCCGCTTTGAGGAGTGGTTTTTTCTGCTCCTGCTTTTTGGATTCATCCACCACTTTGCAAAGCGAACAAGGATGCTCGCCATCGAAGGTCTTCTTGGCTGCTTCTGCCAGGGTCGCCTGCTGCGAGTAGCTGACGAGCATGTTTCCCCATGCCAAGGTTTGGAGCAATGCCAAGTGACCGTTGAGGGACACGAATAGTATCCCTAACAGAAAGTATCGGCCTATGTTCAGCAAGCGCTGCGACATCGAGGCCTAGAGATGACCAGCCATTCGGAAATTCAAACAAAAAGCAAAATTTGCGGAGAGTTGTTGAATCGCCAGGTAAAGGCAGGGATGGAGTTGCCTGCGGGCATGCGGGGACGATCCAGGCAGGGCTGGAGTTGCCTCCGGCCATTGGCAGGGATGGACCTCCGGGC
>JALOTR010000712.1 GCA_025457805.1 Akkermansiaceae bacterium
GAGCTGGTTCACATAATTCGGCACATCGAAGGAATCCGCAAGTTCATCGATGGTCTTCGCCACGGAACCATCTGCATTGGGAAATCCGGCAGTCATGCCATAACCATTCCATACATAGTGGCTGAAAATCCCATACTTGAGATCCTGCCAGACTTCGCGGCAGGATGGAGCCTTTGCCGTCACTGTCACCTTGCCGGCAAGAGCGGACGTCACATTGGGAGCATCACCGGACGGACCCCAAACCCCGGACTTGAGACGTTCGCCATTGAGGTAGATCTCGATTGGACGTGCATCCGACGGAGGAACAAGAACGGAGTCCCCCATCAGGTTGATACGCAAGGTTTCCTGGCTGCGGCCATCCGACAGGTCCAGCACGCCATCATACACTGTGATGAATCCGGAAATGCGCATCTCCCCGGCCACCTTCAAGGTTCCCGGTCCTTCTTTCACAAAGCCACAAGCTCCGCCGGATTCCACCATGCCACCGGCAAAGTTTACATCCGCCTCCGCAGAACCATCACCCACGACAAAAGCGCACACTGAAGAGACATCACGCGAGAGGCGCACGACATCCTTGATCCATACGGGCGAAGCGGCCGCAAATGTAAAACCCGGACGTGCAGGATCAGCGGACACGCCTTCCATCTTCGATAGATCGGAGACGGTCTGGGCATGCAAAACCGTGTGGGCCAGCATCCACAAGATGCCTGAATGGAGATATTTCATTAGGGAATCAAAGGATGTAGAAGAACGCCTGATTTCATGGGCCGGTAGTAACTGAGAACTCCTGCCAGGCAGTGTTTTCACCGACATCCGTCACCGGAGCTGTGGCCCAGACGATCCAGCGGAAATTTCCCAGCACAGCACCTGACGTCGCACGCAATGAACTCGCCGTGAATGGTGCGACGCCCACCGATGCGGTATCGATGCTGCCAAGCGGAGTAAACTTGGTGGCATCAGCGACATTCCAACCCGGATCCATCGCCGAGTTGCTGCCGTAAATTGTCATCCGTTGGCGGCCACGATTGCCATTCTGGTTGAACGACCATGAATTCACCGCAGAAACCGGCTTCAACGTGCCCAGGTCGAGTTTATAACAAGCACCATGAATGCCGTTCGCAAAGACCGGGCCGTAAGACTGATCGAGGCGGCCATCACCGAGAACTTCCAGCGGATGATTTCCAACCGCTTCACTGGCTGTGAAGGTGACACCCTTGGAGGGAAACAGGGGCAGTTTCGCAAAATCCTTTGCCTCATTTGCGGATTCGATGCCGATGAAATGAGTGGCGCGCAAAGCGACTTCCACGGGTTTCTGATGTCTGACCACACGAAGCTTCAGCGGCGCGCTGCTGGCCGAAATCAAGGCCTCGAAGAGCTGGGTGGTGTTTGTCACCTTGTAGCCATTCACGCTTTGAATGAGGTCATTATCCAACAATCCAGCCGCAGCAGCGGCGGAACCGACTGGCACCCGGACAAGTTGCACTCCGCCATCGTCCTTGCTCACACCGAAGGCTGAGAACTCCTCGCCCACAAGGCTGTGCAAGGGCGCGCCCAACCAAAAAAGCTTCAACTCGGCCTGCACGCCCGACTCGCCACTTGGAATCCGCACCGCGGGAATGATCGGGGTTTTGGCAATCGCCTTGAGCGATGGTTTCTTCACCCCGAACTGATCCATGGGAAAGTTCTTGAAGCCAAGCTTCAGCGCCGGTGAATCCTCCGCCACGCGGAAATCACCGGATGCAGGATCGATAAACTTCGGATCTCCCGCTACGGAATTCGCATCCCCACCCGCGCCAAGATTGGCCTTTCGATCCGCTTCGGTCATGAAGAGATTGTGATCGACCAACTTGCCCCAGCCTTCCGGCTGGCCGATCCCGGCGTGGGGTTTCATGACGATATTGTGATGGAACGAACTCGCAGAGTCATCAAACCAGACATGCGGGTGGAATCCGTTGTTTACCATGATATTGTTATATGCCTTGCGACCATATCCTTCGCGGAATTTGAGACCACCCGCGAGCATCAGATTGTTGTAGATTTCATAATTCGAGGAACCATCATCCAAATCAATGTCCCAACCATGGTCGCAGCGCCAGCGGCTGTCTCGAATGACGATCGTTGCCATGGCATCAAGGTAAGGGAGCTTGGGGTCTTTTTTGATTTCCGGTTCTGATAGCACGCGATGCTTCGAAACCCAGAAGCGGTCACGGCCCCAGGAGTTGAATGATCCATGGTCGTGGGTTTCGAGCACGGTATCGAACACATCGCAGCGCTCGATGAGGTGGCCGCCCCAGGTGCCTTCGCTGATGTTGATGCCGGCGCGGGCGCAATCGTAGATGGAGGTATCCTTTACTGATATCTTATACGACATGGAAATTTGCACTCCTGCGGGCTGGCGCTCGACACGGCCGATTCCATGGATCAGGCAATCCTCAACTGCGGACTCGGCGGGATAGTTATCCGTCTTGGGGCCAGGTGTTCGGTCGATTTTCGTGAGATCGTTGGTTTGCCCGTATTCAAACAGGGGAT
>JALOTR010000055.1 GCA_025457805.1 Akkermansiaceae bacterium
ATCCTGCAACGAGTTTTCAAGAAGAAGAAGCCTTAGGTGAGTCGGGCCTGAAGGGAAAAGACATGATCCATTTGCATCCGGATCGAGTGAGCTTCACACCCGTTCGATGACACGGTTAGCGGATCGGATTCTGTAAGGTTGGGGCAAGGCTCGGGCGGTGTGGGTCGGTTCCACTGCGGAACCGCGTTGCGGTTCGATGATGGTGGTGCTTGGTTCCCAGGGTGGGCCTCATTGCATTCGGCCGACCCTGGGCTGGGATGCGCAATCCCGTTGGGATTGGGAGATTTTCGATTTCCGATTTCAGATTTCTGATTTCTGATTCAACGCCTGACCTCCGCACTCCGACATCAACTCCCCTTCATCTCCCGCACCAGTGCTTCGCATTGTGCGTGGGTCATGGGTGAGGCCATGCGGTGCATGGCGTGGGTGCGCTGGGGCTCGACGAAGAGGGCGTGCATCGGTTGCACGTGTTCGCCAAATTGTTTTCTAACAGATTCTTCGGATCGGCCGCGTTCGAGGACGTCGCGTTCGATCCTGCGTCTGAGCCGTTCTTCCTCCGGACAATCGACGAACACGCTCATCAGGAGTTTCTCACGCAGCCATTCATGATGAAGCAGCCAAAGGCCTTCCACCACCAGCCACTCGCAGGCAGGCAGTTCGCGGCTCGTTTCATGGCGGGAGTGGGTGGTGAAATCATACACAGGCACCTGTGCGGACTCGCCGTTTTCCAGTGCTGCCAGCACCTCACCCAGCGAGTTCCAGTCGATGGCCTGCGGGTCATCGAAGTTGACCTGGCATCGCTCCGCCTCATCGAGATGGCTGAGATCCTGATAGAAATCATCGAGGCAAAGATGGCCGCATGCATCGCCGAGGCATTCCTGGAGTTTGCGGGCGAGCCAGCTTTTGCCGGAGCCGCTTCCCCCCACCACGCCGATGAATTGGCAGGCTTTCATCGGGTTCCCACTCCTCCGAATTGAATGACAAAAGGTGTCTCATCCGGATCATTGCTGGAAATCGAGATCGTGGCCTTGCGTGGGCCGGTCCGAAGGGGCTTGAAGCTTACTTTGAAGCTGGTTCCGCCGCTTGGTGCCAGGCTGTTGCGGGAGAGTCTGGTCACGGTGAAGTCGACCGGATGGCGTCCTTTTTTCTGGATCACCAAAGGCCGCAGCGGAGCATTGCCCACGTTGCGAATGACGAAGACCTTCTCCACTCCGGCCGAACTGAGGCTCACCACCCCGAAGCGGAGCGGTGGACCGCCGTCCCGCAGTTCGGCGCCCGTTGCATCGACGACCGAGATGTCCGGCGTTGGAATCAGCGAAGGCGCGGAGACGGCGAAGCCATGGAATGCTGGAGAATCTGCACTCCCGAGCCCGAGCATCGCATTCACTTGATAGGTGCAGAATGCGGTGTAGTCGGCATTTCCCGGCAACAAGGGCCCGACTTGATAATCCACATTGCCACTTCCACCCACGCCGGATGTCACAAAGGTCGTCTTGGTCGATCCGCCATCGCCAAGATCCACGCGGAACAGATCGTTGATTCCTGTGGTTCCCGGCTTGGGATCCGTATTGAGATCCACATATCTTGTGCCGGTGGAACCGAATGCAAGAGTCCTGCCATTGCCGCTGAATGCGAAGGCGGAAGATAGCACGCCGTCCGGCGGTTCACGGAACACCGTGCGGTTTGCCCACCATGCCATGCCGGTGGAGATATCCTTCACATAGATATCCTTGCCTGTTGGGTTCGAGTAATTGATTTCCATGCGAGGTCCTCCGGATGCGGTCACGGAGGCACCGAAGAAACCGATGCGCCGGCCATTGGCACTCACGCGGGGACTGCTGAAGTCTCCATCCGCCACTTCGCTGCGCTGATTGCGGCTCACCAGATCGACAAAGCCGGTGGTCAAATTGCGGCGATAGACACAACGGAAGCCCCCTACAAACGAGGCGCTTCTTCCGGGATGGGCATTCGTCGCATCCGAGCTGAAGACGATGGATTTGCCATCGATGCTGAAGTCAAAATCATCACCTGCATTTTGAATCGCGAACACACTGCCGATTCCCGAGTCGAGTGCGCCGCCGGCACTGTTGCGTGAAGCGACGATGGTGCTGAGGTTCACGCTGTCATATAACAACACAGCGGCCCTTCCGCTTGGTTGGAGCATCGCGGAATCCGCAGCAAGGTTTCTTGCAAAACTGGCATACGCCACATATCTGCCATCGCCGCTGATGACGGGCCGGTGGGATGTCCCATCCGCGCCTGTGGTGATGAGGCGGGTGACATTGGCTACGGTATCCTTCCAGTAGATCATGTTCTGATCATCCCGCCATGCCAGGTATCTGCCATCATCGCTGATCGATGCTTCCGGGCGATTCGAGATGGCCACGGCGCTTGCAAGGGTGAGTGTGCCGGTGGAGCGTTTGCGAATGTAGAATCCGGTCTGGGAAATTCCGGGCGCTCCTGCTCCGGCGGGAGGACCGCTGTGAAAGAGCACGATGTTTCCATCCGAGGAAAGATCCAGCAGCGTGGAGTTGGCCCCGTGAACCTGGTTTGCCGCATCACCTGTTAGAAGGCTGATGGATGCGGATGCGGGCACCAGCGAGAGAAGCAAAAGGCAACCGGCAAGGCCGCCCCTCCGGTTGGACACAATGGGGGCGGGAGTCGGCTTGAAATCATTCATGGAAGCAGTTGGGTTTAAAGACGAGGGCAGAAAAACGAATCGCAAACCCGAAATCAAGCGCTGAAAATTCGGCCCTGAGCCGCATTCATCGGGCTTTGCGAGTGCCACATACGCCGGATCTCCAGCTCATTTGTCGCGGCCTCGGCCCCGGCGTCGGGTTGGGGTGAGCCGGCCATGTTCGATCATCGGCAGCGGCTGTCGCTCAATAGAGCAGGAATTTTGCACGGCGCTTCTCAAACTCCTTGAGATCGGGCTGCCACAAGGCTCGGATATCGTCGAGCTTCCGGCCCGCCTGCAAGCCCTCGAGCGTCCCGGCGTGAAGGAGCAAATGGGCGATCTTGCGGGTTTTGAATTCGCCCGGATGTTGCATCGCAAGGGTCTTCACCAACAACATTCCCAGGTCCACCACGCGGCATTGCTGGCGGTCCGTGAGCAGGATCCGGACGCCGCGGCACTCTTTGCCCGCGTGAGTGCTTGCCGTGGGTGTGAATCTCACCGGCATGAAAGACACCCCGGGCAGGCCGACGGAGTTCAGGGTCCTCGCCAGTTTCACATCGTCCACATAGGGTGCGCCGACGAGTTCGAAGGGCGCATCGGTGCCGCGGCCGACCGACAGGGCATCTTCCAACAAACCGACACCGGGATAAAGGATGGCCTGCGTGAGGCTGCGCATGTTCGGCGAGGGATGGGTCCAGGGTTGGCCTGTTTGATCCATGAACATCCCGCGGTTCCAGTTTTCCAGAGCCACGACTTCCAGGTCCGCTCCAAGGTTCTTCTCGTCATTGAACATGCGCGCAAGCTCACCCATCGTCATGCCATGGCGGAGTGGCAGCGGATGGAATCCCACGAAGGTGGTTTCTTCTGTTAGAACCGGACCATCGATCGTGATGCCATTGATCGGATTGATGCGATCCAGAACAATGAATTTCTTTTTCGACTCTGCCGCCGCTTCGAGTGCGAGGCCCATCGTGGAGGCATAAGTATAGAAGCGGCAACCGATGTCCTGGATATCAAACACCAAGGCGTCCAGCCCTTCCAGATGCACGGCCTGAGGTTTGCGCGAATCTCCGTAAAGACTATGAATCGGCAAACCGGTCTTTTCATCCTTGCTGTCACCGATCTTCTCATCCTGTGTGCCGCGGATGCCGTGTTCCGGGCTGAACAAAGATATCAGTTTCACTCCGGGTGCCGCACGCAGAAGGTCGATGGTCGGATTGCGTTGGCGATCCTGCCCCGTATGATTCGTCACAAGCCCCACGCGCAATCCTTTCAATCGCGCGAAGTTTTCGCGGACGAGCACATCGATGCCATTGAGGACGAACTGATGTTTGTCGGGAGCACGCTTTTCGACGGGCTTGGGCTCAGGCATTGGAGCCAAGGCACCGGGAACATAAGTAAAATTGAAATCAGCAATCGCTTCCGCAGCCAGGGTGGCAAGGTCTGCGCGGAGGCTGAGAACCGTGCCTCCTTCATCGGGATGGTTGCGGTTCGATAGAAGCATGATGAAGGATTTTGAAAACGGATCCAACCACAGCGAGGTGCCGGTCCATCCGGTGTGGCCATAGGATCCCAGGGGGAAATGCCTGCCGCGCGGACCACTGTGACCTGAATCAATATCCCATCCGAGTCCCCGCCGTGATGTGATCTCCGGCGGCGTCTGGACCGATGTCATGAGCTTCACGGTTTCCGGCTTGAGAATCCGCACTCCATCGATTTCGCCCCCGCCGATCATCATGCGGGCAAAGCGTGCGAGGTCGGCCGCTGTGAGAAACAAGCCGGCATGCCCGGCGACTCCGCCCATCTTGCGGGCGGTCGGGTCGTGCACCACTCCGCGCCATGCCCTGCCACTGGCATCCACCGTCGTGGGAGCAATGCGGGAAAGCTTGGCGGGATCCGGCAGGAAACCCGTGTCTATCATTTGCATGGGAGTGAACAACTCTTTCGATGTGAATTCATCCAGACGACTGCCACTTGCGATTCGGACGATCTCACCTAACAGAATGAAATTGATATCACTATAGCGAAGCACCTTGCCGGGGGCACTCTGCATCTTCGATTGCACCGACAGTTCGATCGCCTTTTCCGTACCCGTCCAATCGCCTGCGGAGGGGATGCCCGGGCGCAATCCGGAGCTATGGGTGAGAAGCTGGCGGATGGTGATTTCATCTTTCCCCGCTTGGGCGAAACCGGGGATGTATTTGGAAACCCGATCGTCCAAGCGGATCAGTCCCCGTTCCACCAGCAAGAGGATCGCCGGAGTGGTGGCGACCACCTTGGTGAGCGATGCTGCATCGAAGATCGTGTCTTCCGTCATGATCTCCACCGTGGGGACCAGCGCGCGATTTCCGAGAGGCTTGCGGTATGTCTGGCCGTTCCGTTCAAACCAGATCACCGCACCCGGAAGTTTTTCCGCAGTGATTGCGGATTGGATCGCCGACTCCATCGCCTTGATCTTCTCCTTGTTGAATGCGGGCTGCGCCCATGCCCGGGCACATAGCATCATTCCAAGGCACAGCCCGGCATGAGCCACGCACCTCACTCTGGGGTTACGGAAAAACATGATGCCCAATCAAGGATAGCTCCACGGAGCTTGCAACTTGATTTGTCCTTCTAGGGAATGAGGAATCGCCATCCAAATTTCGCAGAAGGCCCTTTTCTCACCAAAGGCATGGCATTCTGAGGGGAGAAACGCAGGATATGGGGACGGCCGAGCTTGGTGCTTTGAATTCACCGAACCCTTGTCCCAGCCAGCCAAACGGATATTGAAGCGGATAGGGTGGTAGGTATTGCGCGGCAAGATCGACATTGAAACCAAACCTGCCATAGAAATCCGGATCTCCATAGACCAGAAGAATTCCGGAACCCATTGCCGCCAAGCGCTCGAAACCGCTCTTGATCAGTTGCGACCCAATGCCGCGCTTTTGATGATCAGGGCTGACGGCGAGAGGTGCGAGGATGTAACCAATAAACTCTCCCGTATCCCGCATCCTTACTGGGCTCAATGCAAGATGCCCCACAACTACGGCATCAACTAGGGCATCAACTTCGGCGATCAAAGAGAGGACTGGAGGATCTGTTTCTTCTGCAAGCAGATCGACTGCAAGCTGTGAGACGATGTCGCGCTCGGCTTGGGGAAATGCCGAGCGATGAACGCTGCGCACAGCGTCTGAATCATTCCCCGTGGCGATCCGGATCTTCATTTCCTTGGGTGATCAAATTGCATGAGGAATTCCTTGAGAGTGTTTAATCCGCGGATAACTACGACTCTGAGTTTTCGGGAAACCCATGATTTCACAAGGAGATTTCGTCGGCGGGCTTTTATACCACGGATGCTGGGACTTGGGATGCGGTGGATGCGAAAACGGAAGATCGTGCGTTGCGGGCGGCGAATCCTTGCCAGCAGGCTGGCTGGTCAAAGCGGCAGCAGGCTGCACGCAGTCCAAGAGTCACTCCCTGCTTACATCCGCTCGGGGCATTGGATGCCGAGCAGGCCGAGGCCGGTGGTGAGGATGCGGGAAGTGAGTTCGCAGAGGGCGAGGCGGCTTTCGCGGATGCTGTCTTCGGACTTGAGGACGGGGCAGGCTTCGAAGAAGGAGTGGAAGGCGCGGGCGAGTTCCAACAGATAGTTTGCCAACAGATTGGGACGGAAATCTTCGAGGATAAGGGGCAGCAATTCGCCGAAGCGGGCGTGCAGGCGCGCGAGATGGATTTCCGCTTCTTCGTTGAGCGTGATGGTGGCGCTGGCAGCATCGAAGGGAGCATCGAGCTTGCGGAAGATCGAGCGAATGCGGACAGATGAGTATTGCAGATAGGGCGCGGTATCGCCTTGAAGGGCGAGCATGCGATCCCATGCAAACACATAATCGGTGAGGCGGTTTTGTGATAACTCCGCGAACTTCACCGCGCCGATGCCGACGATCCTTGCGATCTCTGCAGCTTCATCGGCTTGCAGGTCCGGGCTTTTTTCGGCGATGATTTTTGCAGCGCGTTCGACGGCCTCATCCAGCACATCGGTGAGCTGCACGTTATCGCCCGAGCGGGTTTTCATCAACTTGCGATCGTCGCCAAGGATGGAGCCGAATGCGACGTGTTGGAAATTTCCTGTTTTCCCCCAACGCGCGGCAGCATCGAAGATCTGGCGGAAATGCAGCGATTGCGGCACGCCGACGACATACCAGACTTGATCCGCCTTCCATTCATCGATGCGGAACTGGATGGTGGCGAGATCGGTGGTGGCGTAGAGGTAACCGCCGTCCGCCTTGCGGATGATGGCGGGGTTGTCCGTCCATCCATTTTCGCGCTGGACCATGAAGGGATCCTCCTCGGGCTTTTTCGTGCCATCGGAGAAGATGCAGATGGCTCCATTGCTTTCGCGGGCGAGGCCTTTGGTTAGAAATTCATCGACGATACCAGCGAGGCGATCGTTGTAATAACTCTCGCCGAGCCAGTGATCGAACTTCACATCGAGGACATCATAGATTTTCTGAAGTCCGCGTTTCGAGACATCGATGCATTGCTGCCAGATGGCGAGGTTGTCCGGATCGCCTGCCTGGAGTTTGACGAGTTCGTTTTTGCAGGTTTCCAGCACGGCGGGGTCCGCCTTGGTAGCGGCGTTCACCTCGCGGTAGATGCGCAGCAATTCCGGGATGGGATTGGCTTCGAGCGCGTCTGCATCGAGCAGGGTTTTCCAGCCATGGAGAATCATGCCGAACTGCGTGCCCCAGTCGCCGATGTGGTTGTCTGCGATGACCTTGAAGCCAAGGAAGCAGGCAATGCGTGAGAGCGAATCGCCAATGATCGTCGAGCGGATGTGGCCGACGTGCATGGGCTTGGCTACGTTGGGAGCGGAGAAATCGACCACCACGGTGCGGCCTTCGCCGATGGGCGGCGCGCCGAGTTTTTCATCCGCGAGCAGTGCGGTGACCTTAGCCGCGTAGGCACTCGGGAGGATGCGGAAATTGATGAAGCCGGGGCCGGCGATGTCCGCGGTGGCGAGTCCATCGAGTGCGAGGTGGCCGATGATTTCCTGGGCCAGAGCGCGCGGGTTGGTCTTGCGTTGTTTGGCAAGCACCATGGCGGCGTTCGATTGATAATCGCCAAATCGCAAGTCCGCGGCAGGCGTGACAGCGGCGGATGCGGGCTCGCCGAGAGTCGTGGTGAGGGCGGCGGCGAGGCGGGATTCGAGTTCCTTGAGGATCGTCATGGCGTGAGGGTGCGGTCCCGGGCGTGATCAGGTGCCGGGAGCGGCCACGCGGGACGGTTTGGAATCGAGGATGGCAGTGATTTCATCGCGCGTGTCGGCCTTGCCCAGTTGGCGGCGGACTTCGCAGTTGGTGAACATTTTGGCGATGGCGGCCAGGGTCCTGAGATGTAGGTGGTAGTCCTTGCGAGGGACGATGAAGAGGATGATGAAATGCACCGGCGCGTTGTCGATGGCCTCGAAATCGATGCCAGCCTTCGAGCGGCCGAAGACGGCGATGACTTCCTCCAACTGATCCGAAAACGCGTGGGGGATGGCCACACCGGATCCGATGCCAGTGCTCACCTGCTCCTCGCGGGCCTTGAGGGCGGCGAGCATTTCCTCGCGCTGGGCGGCGGGAAGGCTGCGATTTTCCACCAAATGATCGACCAGTTCGGTGATCGCAGGCCAGTGCTCCACGGCCTTCATATCGAGGATGATCTGGTCCGCATTGAGCAATTTCGCCAACTTCATAAGTGCTGATCGGAAGCCGCAGGTCCTGCGGTGGGGGCGAGTGGGTATCGCTTGAGGCCCGGGTTGGCAAGCGGATTCCTACTCCAAAGAGCAGGGAAGCCCCATGAAATGGGCCTTGCAGCGAGATGGTCCGGCTTTGGACTTGCTAGAGAGGGACCGCTTGGATACCCCGCGTGGTCTGGAATTTCCTGAAATTTTCCCTGCAATCCGCACATTCCGCCTCCATGAATTTCGCCAACGACCCACGCATTGTGATGACGCTCGACGCGGGCGGCACGAATTTCCGCTTCAGCGCCACGCGCGGCGGATCGCCCGTCACGGAAACCATCGCGCTGCCCTCGAATGGCGACGATCTGGCGCGGTGCCTGGGAAATCTGGTGGAGGGATTCACGCGTGTCCGCTCCCTGTGTCCCGAGCCGCCAGTGGCGATCAGTTTTGCGTTTCCAGGGCCGTCCGACTACCCGCACGGGATCATCGGCGATCTCCGCAACCTGCCCGGATTCCGCGGCGGAGTGGCGTTGGGGCCGATGTTGGAGGAGAAATTCGGCATTCCCACTTTCATCAACAACGATGGCGACCTCTTCGTGTATGGCGAAGCGCTCGGCGGCATTCTTCCGCACATCAATGGGCTGCTGGAAGAAGCGGGCAGTTCGAAGCGGTTCCACAATCTTTTCGGCATCACGCTGGGCACCGGATTCGGCGCCGGCATCGTGCGGAACGGGGAATTGTTTCTCGGTGACAATTCCATGGCGGCGGAGATCTGGCTGCTGCGCAACCGGCTCCACCCGGAAATGAACGCCGAGGAAGGGGCCTGCATTCGTGCGGTGCGGCGGGCTTATGCGGCGGAGGCGGGACTTGAATTCGATGCTGCTCCGGAGCCGAAAATCATCGCGGACATCGCAGACGGCAGCCATCCGGGAAACCAAAGCGCCGCCATCGAGGCCTTCCGCCGTCTCGGCGTGGTCGCGGGCGATGCGATGGGCAACGCGCTCACGCTGGTGGACGGCCTTGCCGTGATCGGCGGCGGTGTATCCGGGGCGTGGCGGCATTTTCTCCCCGCATTAATGCAGGAACTCAACGCGGATTATCATAGCCCCACCGGCACCTATCGCCGGCTCGCATCGCCTGCCTTCAATCTGGAAAACCCTGCGGAGCTTGAAATCTTCCTCAAGGGAGAAAGCCGCAGCATCCGCGTGCCGGGCAGCGAAACCTTGATCGAATACGATCCGCTGCAACGGCTGGGAGTGGGCATGTCACGGCTCGG
>JALOTR010000713.1 GCA_025457805.1 Akkermansiaceae bacterium
GCGTAAAAGGCGGTGGCCCCACGCGATCGGAAGGGGAGGAAGACGATAGTCCCTCGCCATCGAGCGTGATGGGAAATGGGAAGAAGGCGCGGGAGGGGTTGGTGCGGGCGTTTTATTGCGATCAGGGCGTGGGATATGATGCGGGGAAATGGGATGAAGTATCGCGGCTGTATCGGCGCATGATGGGACTGGCGATCGGGAGAAAGCCTGGGAGTGCCGAAGTTTCAAAGTCGGCCAAGGGAATCGGCCAGACGACCAAGAACACGGCGGAATTGCTGGAAAGTGAGGACAACGAAACGGCTTTGAAGGATCTGGGAGTGGCGAAGATCTTGCATTGCCGGATTCGTTACTTCACCGCGGGAGCAGTGATCGGCAGCAAGGAATTCGTGAACGAGGCTTTTGTGAGTGCGCGGGATCGCTTTGGAGCGAAGCGCAAGGATGGCGCGAGGAAGCTCAAAGGAGAAGCCGCGCCGGCGAGTCACGCCTTGTGGAGTCTGAGGGATCTGCGGAAGGGGATCGCCTGATCGCCGGACGTCGATGCAGAGAGAACATCGACAGGACAACAGCGCATTTTAGCGCATTCGGCGTTAGCCTTGAGGGATCTGCGGAAGGGGATCGCCTGATCGCCGGACGTCGATGCAGAGAGAACATCGACAGGACAACAGCGCATTTTAGCGCATTCGGCGTTAGCCTGCGGGCGTCGCAACCGACCGCCTGGCCGCCTTTCCGAAAGCCTATTCCCTCGTGTCGAGCAGTTGAGTCAAAACGAAATCAAGAAGGGAACCAATTAAAGGTCCGTCCCTTTGTCATAACCTGAACCCACCAGGACCCTGCTCGCACCCCAGGCCGTTACCGATGACTCATTCGAAAGGTTCGAACGGGCGGGGCGTGTGTTTTCCGGAATACAATTTGACCCCTGCCACTTCGCTCGACGATGGTATCTCGTATGAAAACCACATTGCCCATCCTCCGCCCCGCTTCGGGATCCTTCAATCAACGCTTCGGCCGCCGGGCGGTGGCGATTCTGGCTTGCATGCCGATGGCCTTGGCCGTGCCTGCCGCGCAGGCTGCCGCGCCGGATGGGGTTTACAAGGTCACGCGTGTTTCCGGTTCGTTCACGGTCGATGGCGATGTGGTGGAAATTCCTGAAGACATTCTGAAGGATGCCTTCTCTCAAAACGGCCGCATCACCATCCGCAACAGCCGCCTTTCCCTGTTCCGCGCACGCTGGGCGGATGTGCTTGAGGAGTTCAATTATCTCGGGCTGGATGGCAAGTTGAGCACCAGCGGCCCTTCGAGCCTGCTTTTCAAACCATCGGGCAAGAGCTTCGTCGGCCGCACCGCCAAACCCGTGCGTCTTTCGCTGGAAGGGAGCTTTTTCGGCACCGATCTGACCTTGAACATGAAGGTGAATTTCAGGGCCAAGGTGACGGGCAAGACCCTCAGCATCACCGCGCCGGTCACGCTTTCCGCCTTCGGCCTTGTCGATGCCGAGGGGAAGGTGACCTTGGTGGCGAAGAAGTGATCAGTTCTCCAAAATCTCCACCTCGTAACCGTCGGGGTCGGTGACAAAGGCCATCTTGCGGGCACCGGAGGAAAATTTCTCCCGCCAGCCGGATGGCCAGATTTCGATGCCAGCTTTTTCGACCTTGTCGCAGTAGTCGATGATGTCGTCCACGCCAAGCGCGGTGTGCATGAGATCCTCCGGGCAGGTCTCGGTGTAGTCGGGCGAGTGGCAGAGTTCGAGGAAGGCGTCGTTGCCGGGAAGGATCAAAAACGCGAGGCTGTTGCCTTGGGGCGAATCCTTGAATTCACGGAGCGTGTAACCCAGTGTTTCATAAAAGGAAACGGACTTCTTGAGGTCGCGGACACGGATGCGGGTGTGGAGAAAACGGATCATGGTGGGCGGAATCTGGAACAAGGAGAGGGTTTTGCCAAACCTCGATTGCGCATGCCTTGGCTTTTTCCGCGCATGGATCAATGACCCGTTGCTTTTGTGTGGCAGCGGTGGTTCGTTGCGATTGCTATGAAAACAATCGTCGTCGCAGTGGATTTCTCGAACGCCACCACCGGCGTGCTCGCCATGGCCAGCCGGATGGCCACCGCTTTTGAGGCGCAGTTGCGCTTGCTTCACGTGGTGGAGCCGGAGCCGAGTTATACGGCTTATGGTTTCACTCCGGACGAGTTTCCGGCCCTGCATGCCTATCAGGAAGAGGCGAAAAAACGGGCCGCGCGGAAGATGGAAGAGCTGCTCGCCAGTGTGAGCCCGGGTTTGCCAAATGCCTCTACGGAGATCCTCGAAGGCGCGCCGCTGCATACCTTGCTCGACTACGTCAAAGAGATCGGCGCGGACCTTGTGGTGCTCGGCTCCCATGGCCACGGCGTGATCGCCTCGCTGTTGCTCGGCAGCGTTGCGGAAGGCATGGTGCGCAAGGCTGCGGTGCCCACGCTCATCGTCCCGGCGCAGCCTGAATGAGCGCTGCTGCGGGAATCAGCTCTGTGGTTTTGGTCTCGCTCAGTTTGTTTGCTTTCATGCCCACGCCCAAATGATAACTTGGGTGTGGTGGCTTGTTATAGGAAACGTTTTGCAAGGCCACGGAGAGGCGGTATTGTGGATCGTGCATCAAGGTCACCAAGCGGTGGCTTGTGGGAATGGTGGTGGTGTAGATTCGCAACGATTTCCCGTCCGGAGATGGAAGCATGACTTCCTCGCGCCAATCCCCTAACAAGTCGGCAGATAGATTCGGGCGCATGCCCGAATGACGGAATCGGCCTTCACGGGAGTTGGGAGGATCCGCTGCAAAGAGCAAGTCATCCCCGGCTTTTTGATGATCCCATTTGAAAACGGCGAAGTTTCCATAAGTCTCCCGCAAGAGATCGCCATCCCACCAGAGCAGCCAATCGGCATGACGGGGGGCCTTGCCGATTTCCTTGCCTTGGGCAGTCCGGAGCGGGCCGTGACCCGCCCACACCTCACTGCCAGGATGGCGCGGATCGATGTCCGCCACCACCCCATCGCTGAT
>JALOTR010000056.1 GCA_025457805.1 Akkermansiaceae bacterium
GCGTGGGATGACATTCTCGCGTGCTTATTCGGCCAGCCCGCTTTGCTCGCCCACCCGCGCCAGCATCATGACCGGGCAGACGCCTGCCCGGACCGGCATCACCTCGCCGTCCGGCCACCTGCAGGTGGTTTCGCTCAAGCCATCCCTGCGGAAAAACGCGCCGCCCGGGTCGAAGGTCATCGAATGCGAGAGCGCCACCCGGCTGGATACCCGCCACGTGACTCTTGCCGAGGCGCTTTCCGGCGCGGGTTATGCCACCGGTCATTTTGGAAAATGGCACCTCGGCGCACCGCCCTACTCGCCCTTGCAGCAAGGATTCGAAGTGGATGTGCCGCACTGGCCCGGCCCCGGCCCCGCGGGTTCCTTTGTGGCTCCATGGAAATACAAGGACTTCAAGGAACGCACACCCGGTGAACACATCGAGGACCGCATGGCCGATGAGGCGATCTCCTGGATGGAAAAACAAAAACAAAGCGGACGTCCCTTCTATCTCAACTACTGGCAGTTCTCGGTGCACGCGCCATTCGATGCGAAGAAGAAACTCATCGATAAATACAAAGTGCTCGCCGATCCCAAGAATCCCCAGCATTGCCCGACTTATGCGGCCATGGTCGAGTCGCTCGATGATAATGTCGGCCGCATTCTTGATGCCATCGATCGCATGGGCATCGCAGATCATACGATCATCATCTTCTTCTCCGACAACGGCGGAAACATGTATAGCAAGGTGGATGGTACCGTGCCCACCAGCAACGCCCCATTGCGCGGAGGAAAGGCCACGATCTTCGAAGGCGGCGTGCGCGTGCCCTGTGTCGTAAGCTGGCCCGGCACGATCCAGGCAGGCAGCCGCAGCGCGGAAGTCATTCAAAGCACCGACTTCTATCCGACGCTGTTAGATATGCTGAAAATCGATGCCGCACCCGGCACTCATTTCGATGGCATCAGCATTGCTCCCGCACTCAAGGGCGGCAGTTTGGAGCGCGAGGCCATTTTCACTTATTTCCCCCATGCGCCACCGGTGCCGGATCATCTTTCGCCTGCTGTCACCGTGACTGCGGGCGACTGGAAACTCATCCGTCTCTTTCATCAGGGAGAAAACGGTGCCCACTCCTATCAACTCTACAATCTGAAGGAAGACATCGGTGAAAAGAACGACCTCGCCGCCAGCCAGCCGGAACGCGTCAAATCCCTCGACGCCCTCATCACAAAATATCTAACAGACTCCAAGGCCCTCGTTCCCGCAATCAACCCATCCTATGATCCCGCCAAAGCCAAAGCCGGAGCGCGCGCACCGCGATCCGCCAAGGCGGGAAAAGCGGCCACGGCGGACGATTGGAAAGCCCGAGCATGCACTGCCGCAGGCCGTGGCGGTGCGCTGGTGGTCACTCCGGCGGGAAATGATCCGTTCATCGCCATCGGCACCGGCAAACAAGCGGGGCCCGTCGCCCTGCGTGCCAAATCCAAGTCCGGCGGCAAGGGCCGCGTCGTCTGGTTGCCCGCTCCCACGGCTCTCGATCAGGCAGTTTCAGTGGAATTTACCTTGAAATCCGGCGACTGGACCGACGTCACTGCCGTCATGCCTGCCGCCGCCAAGCCTGGCATCATCCGCATCCACCTGCCCGCCGCCGAGGGGGAGGTGGAGCTGGATTGGATCGAGCTCTCCCCAAAAACAGGGGGACGGCGGCGCTGGGATTTTTGATAGTTTGACCCGAACATCGCGTTTTATGCTTCTTCCAAAGATCTGAACCTACTTTCATCCATGATTTCCCCATTCGTTCCCATTCGTTCCGCGATCGTCGGTCTGCTTCCATGGCTTGCCACGGCGGCTTGTATTGCCGCGCCGGTGAAACTTTTTGACGAGGCTCCGGTGAAGATTTCCCAACCTTCACCCGGTCTTCATCTCATCGACTTCGGCAGGGTTTCCTTTGCCAATCTCCGCCTGATCGCTCCGGCCGGCGGGGATTCGGAAATCACCGTGCACTTCGGCGAGGCTTCGAAACAGGGCAGGGTCGATCGCAAACCGCCGGGCAGCGTTCGTTATGCCCAGGCCAAGCTCACCCTCAAAGGCGGCACCACCGCCATCGCCGCGCCTCCGGCAGACAAGCGGAACACCCAGCAGCCTGCCGCCATCCTCACGCCCAAGGAATGGGGCGTGGTCCTGCCCTTCCGCTGGGTGGAAATCGAGGGCTGGTCCGGTGAGTTGAAACCGGAGCAAATCATCCGCCAATCCGCCTTTGCCAGCACCTGGGATGACAACGCCGCTTCTTTCAAATCGTCCGATCCCTTGCTCGATCGCATCTGGGAACTGTGCCGCTATTCCATCAAGGCCACCACCTTTGCCGGCGTCTATGTGGATGGCGACCGCGAGCGCATTCCTTATGAGGCGGATGCCTATCTCAATCAATTGAGTCATTATGCCTGTGATCCGGATGTGCAAATGGCGCGTGATACTTACGACCGCCTGATGACCCATCCCACCTGGCCCACCGAGTGGGCATCCCACATGATTTTCATGGCTCATGCCGATTGGATGCAGACGGGAGATATCACATGGGTGGGCGAGAGATATGAAAAACTCAAAACCAAGCTCCTGCTTAAACGCACCCGGGCCGATGGACTTGTGGTGAGCAATCAGAAACAGATCAAGCGCGATGACATTGTCGATTGGCCCACCGGCGAGCGCGATGGTTATGTGTTCAAGCCGGTGAACACCGTGGTCAACGCCTTCCACATCCGCACCCTTGCCATGATGTCCGAACTGGCCACGGCCCTGGGCAAAAAAGAGGATGCCGCCGAATACAAGCGGCTCGAAAATGCAGCGCTTGCATCCTTCAACAAAATTCTTCTCATGCCCGAGCGCGGTGCTTACCGCGATGGCGAAGGCACGGATCACACTGCGCAACACGCCAGCTTGTTTCCACTCGCCTTCGGGCTGGTTCCGGCAGAGCACCGGGCGGCTGTGACGAAGTTCACGGCCAGCCGTGGCATGGCCTGCTCGGTTTATGCCGCGCAATATCTGCTGGAGGCATTGTTTGAAAACGGCGCGGACGCCAAGGCGATGGAACTCATCATCGCGCCCAATGATCGCAGTTGGAAACACATGGTCGAAAGCGGCACCACCATCACCTGGGAGGCATGGGATCAGAAATACAAACCCAATCAGGACTGGAACCACGCCTGGGGAGCCGCGCCGGCCAATCTTTTCCCAAGATATGTCATCGGTGCGCGTCCGCTCACACCGGGTTGGAAAACGGTGCTCATCCGGCCGTTTCCCACCAACTTGCAATTTGCCGAAGGCAAGATCCCGAGTCCCCGAGGCCCGATTTATGTGAAATGGGAGAACATCGGTATGTTCCAACTTTCCACTCAACTTCCCGATGGCGTCAGCGCGCGGATTGAACTCCCCGCATCGCCATCTTCCAAAGGTGTCACCCAGTCCGGCAAAGCCATCCCTGCCAAACGTGAAGGCTCACGCTGGGTTATCGAAAATTTCAGCGGCGCTGCAACCTTTGAAGTGCGGTGACCTTTTGATGGTGGTGGGATGATTCCTCACCCTTGGTATTTCTCCCCGCGGAGGACTTCGACGTCCACGGAATAGATGATGATGGACCAGTCCGCGAAATAGAGATTGGAAATCTCGGTCATGATGGAATCGGCGGTATCGATGGAGACGAGGGTATCGATTTGCACATTGTGGCCTTCCCATTCGGAGGCGCGGATGCCGCGGGAGCCTTCGCCTTCCACGGTGTGGAGCGTCCAGCCGGAGGCACCGTGGCGTTTGAGCAGCTTGAGGAGATCATCCCGCAGGACGCGCTCGGCGATGATGGTGACTTTGCGGAGATGGATCTTTACAGCCATGACTGGAAGAGGAAGGAGAGTTTTTGGAAGAGGGGAATGCCAAAGGCGAGGTTGAAGGGGAAGGTGATGCCAAGCGCGAGTGTGAGGTAGTAGGCGGGGTTGGCGCGTGGCAGGGCGACGCGGACGGCGGCGGGAGCTGCGATGTAAGAGGCGCTGCCGGCCATCGCCCCAAGCACGGCGGCTCCACCGGGAGACATGCCGGCAAGGGTGGCGCCGAACACGCCAAGCGCGCCATGAATGACGGGGATCACGCAACCGAGAACCAGCAATCTCGCCCCGGCGCGGCCTGCATCGCGGAGTCGCTTGCCGGCGGAGAGGCCGAGTTCGATCATGAAAATGCACAGCGCGCCCTTGAACGCGGTGGCGAAAAACGGTTGCACGTCCGCCAATTTCGCCGGACCGCAAAGTGCGCCGATGACCAGCCCGCCACCTAACAGAACGATGCTCTTGCCGGTGACCACTTCGTGCAGCGCCTTTTTCCACCCGCCCGAGGAGTTTGAATTTCCCGCTCCGCTTGCAAACAACAGGGCGATGATGATTCCCGGAACCTCAAGCACTGCGACCAAGGCTGGCAGGTATCCTTCGCCGGGATTGCCCGCGCGGTTGACGGCTTCTCCGGCGGCAAGAAAGGTGACCACGGAAACCGAGCCGTAATGCGCGGCGACGGCGGCGGAATCTTCGATGCCGAGTTTGCCGAATTTCCGCATCAGGAAGTAAGCGGAAATGGGGGTGATCACGCCGAGTGCCAAGGTGAGCAAGCCGGGCACCAGCATTTCCGCCGCAGGAGTGGAGGCGAGCGAGGCCCCGCCCTTGAGGCCGATGGCCAGAAGCAGATAGATGGACAAGCCCTGATAGACCTGCTCGGGCACGGAAAGGTCGCTCTTGATCCAGCGAGCAATGATTCCCAACAGGAAACAAAGAACGACGGGAGATATCAAATTTTCCGCGAGAAGGTTCATGGAGCGGGCTTAGCGATAGCGGTATTCCTTGGCGTGGCAAGCGGACTCTGTTTCTCAGCGACGTTTCTTTTTGCGCTTGGCGGGTGTGAATGGGCTGCCCTTGCTTTTGGCGTGCTTGCCGACGCGCAATCGCGGTATCAAGTCCATCGGCGCTGCAGCAGGCGCAGCAGGCGCGGCAGCTTCTGCGGGCTTTGTGGATTGCACACCGTCCTCGTCCTCCTCGTGGGCAAAGCGTTCCTCCCAATCGGCGAGGGCGGCTTCATATTCGCGCCAGGCGATCTGTTCGCAGATCGGGGAAAGATAATAGTTCACATAATCCTCGTCCTTCGCAAGTTCGGGGTCGAGCTGGTTGATGTGATGTTTTTTCGGCGGCTGGGGTTTGCTGAATTTGAATTCGCTGCGCTTCGGGATGAAGGGCTCCATCATTTTCTTGAGAGAGGCAGGGCTGGCCTTCTTGTTGAAGAGGCGCTCGATCAATTGGCGACCGTGTTCCAGCGACCATTTCTCACGGGCCGGGATGAGCCCTTGTTTTTCCGGGGTGCTGGTGGCGAGAATGTGGAGGAATTGTTCCTTCTCGGTATCCATCAACTTGCGGGTGCGCCTGCGTTGCAGGAATTCGGAGTAAACCTCCGGATTCTCAGCGTGGATCTTCAGCAGGGAAACACACTGGGGGGTCACGCTGAATTCTTCGGAAAGCTTGCGTTGTGACTCGCCTGAAAGGACGCGGCGGGTGATTTCATCGCGTTGCTCGCGGGTCAGTTTACGACGGGACATTGCGAGCGGGAAACTGAGTCTTCAGGCGGAGGGAATCAACACGGAATCCTGCTCTGGGTGCGGATGTGGCTTCCTTCGCTTGCGGAGATGCGGAAAAACCGCCAAACTCTCCCGCATGATCCGCTTCTTATCCGTTTTTCTCGCCATCGTCGCCGTGGCCGGCGGCCAGTCGTATGCGCCGGTGAATGAAAAACCGCCCCAGCTTGCCCGCGAATTCCGCGCTGCCTGGATCGCCACCGTGCACAATCTCGACTGGCCCAGCGCCAAAGGTCTCAGCGTCGCAAGCCAGCAGGCGGAACTCCGCAACATCCTCGACAAGCTGGCTGCGCTGAAAATGAATGCGGTGGTTTTCCAAGTCCGGCCGCAATGCGATGCGCTCTATCAATCGTCCATCGAGCCGTGGAGCCAATGGCTTACGGGCACCATGGGCCGCTCGCCGGGATACGATCCGCTGGCATTCTGCATCAAGGAAGCCCACGCCCGGGGAATCGAGGTGCATGCCTGGTTCAATCCCTTCCGCGCTCTCTCCAGTTCCACCCAAGCGGTGTGTCGCACCCATGTCAGCTCGTCCATGCCCCACATCACGAAACGCTACGGTTCGATGGTCTGGTGCGATCCCGCCTCGCCGGATACCCGTTCGCGGGCTCTCAGCGTGATCCTCGATGTGGTCCGCCGCTACGATATCGATGGGGTGCATCTGGATGATTATTTCTACCCTTACCCGAGTGGTGGCCTGCGCTTTCCCGATGGCAAGACGCCAGCCCAGCGCCGCGCCTATGTGGATAGCTTTGTGAGCAATCTTTACTCGTCCGTGAAGCGCCAGAAATCCTGGGTGAGGGTCGGCATCAGCCCCTTCGGCATCTGGCGTCCCGGCGTGCCGGAGGGAATCGAGGCGGGCATCGACAGCTACGAGCAACTCGCCGGCGACTCGCGCAAGTGGTTGAAAAACGGTTGGGTGGACTATCTCGCACCCCAACTCTACTGGCGGATCTCACCGCAGAAACAAAGTTTTCCCGCACTCCTCACCTGGTGGCGGCAGCAGGGGAGTCGCCCGGTTTGGCCCGGGATTGCCACCGCGCGGATCCAGTCGTCCGATGATCCCGGCCGACCCGCCTCTGAAATCACCAACCAGATCGCACTCAGCCGCCAGATCGGGAAAAACTGGAATGGCCACATCCACTGGAGCGCCAAAAGCCTCGTCACCAACCGCGGCGGTATCGCCAGCAGACTCGCCAGCACCTACACCCAACCCGCCGCTGTTCCGCCCATGCCATGGCTCAGCAGCAAGGCACCTTCCGCCCCCGGAGTGAGCGCCTCGGCTCAGGGTGGAAATACGCTTGTGCGCTGGGAGCCGGATGGAAAAACCGCCAAAATCGCCATCCAGGCTCGCAGTGGTGGCACCTGGAAAACCGCCCGCATCACCTCTTCCCGCAATGGCCAGGCCTCCATCCCCAAGGCAGACGCCATCGCTGTGACGGCCATCGACCGCTTCGGCAACGCCAGCCCGCCCAAGGTGCTCGGAATCCGCTAGACCATCCCCCGCCGGAAGCCCTTCGGCGCGATCCGCAAATTTCCCACGGTCCGACCTTGCCACGTTGCCGCCGAACACGTTGACTTCCGCCCCACATCCTCTTCCTACCGTGAAAGCCCACGAACTTTACACCGCTGTCGACCCCGCCATTGTCACCCAAATGCTCGATTGGTTCCGCGCCAACGACCGCAATGTTTACAAGTCCGCCGTCGCCACCCTCGCCTCGAACCGCAAGCTGCGCCCGGTTTTCATCGAGAAAAAGCCGCTCACGGAGCAATACACCTGGATTCACAAGACTCTCAAAATCAACGCCTGCGACACCATCGGCGAGCACCTCCTGCAAGCTTACCTGATGGCCGGGCAGCAATCGATGCTCGCGATGTTCTGCGATGGCATGGGCATCCCGCACGATGGCAAGGGCTCCGTTGTTGGCGATCTGCCGAAGAAGCTCGACCCCGAGCGCCTCTCGTCAACCATTGATCGCCTCGTCGGCCTCTTCGATCCCAAGCTGCTCACGCTTTATCTCCAGTGCTTCAATCTCCAAGTTCCCGGCGGTTGGCCCGAACTCACGGAGAAACTCGCCTCCGACGAGCGCCTCAAGCTTGCTTGAGCCTCACTCCGAGCTCGGAGCTTGCCGGATTCCGGCGCTTGGTCCATGCTGCGGCCATGAGCGAACCGGAGCCGGAATTTCCCCGCCGCCGCAAAAGTGCGTCGGCCGACTCGGCTTTGCGTGCGGAAATCGAACGTGTCAGTCGCATGAGCATCGAGGAACGGGTAAAAGCCGCTCTTTCCATGCGCGAACGCTTCGCCTGGATCGAGCCGGTCACCAAACCGAAGTGAGCCATGCCTGATGCCGAAAGTAACTTGCAAGCAGCAGAGCGGATCGCAGCCCGGCTTGCCGAAAACGGTGTCTCGGCGCTGGTGATCGGAGCAGTTGCGCTTGCGGCCCATCGCTACGTGCGAAACACGGAGGATATCGATCTGGGGATCGATGCGGACTTGCGGAAAATGCGCTCGATGGCCGACGTTTTCCGTGCCGATGGCTTCGATGTCGAATTGCACGAACCGGACAGCGACGATCCACTCGCCGGAGTCATCGACATTTCCGGGCCCTTTGGGTTGGTGCAGGTCATCAGTTTTTCAAATCGCTTTCCCGCCGCAATCCACGATGCACTTGCGGGCGAGGACACCCGAATTCGGCCCGGCAGCGAACTTCGCGTGATCCCGATTCCGCAACTCGTCGCCTTGAAACTCTATTCCGGCGGCAGCAAGGCCCGGGCGGACATCGTCGAGCTGCTTCGGCGCAATCCTGAAGTGGATCTTGAAGCGATCCGCCAAACCTGCCGGCGCTACAGGCTCCGGGGCTTGGATGCCATTCTCGAAGAGTTGGAATGATTGCCCGCCCGCATCCCGCCTGCGGCCTTGAACCCTTGGCGCTTCCTGTCTAGCTTGCGCGCCCGACCCTGATTCCCCATGCCAAAAGTTTACGTCAAAACCTACGGGTGCCAAATGAACGAGCGCGATTCCGAGCAAGTCGCCCGCATGTTCAGCGAAGGCGGCTACACCGTCACCCCGGATGAAAACGAGGCGGATGCCATCCTCATCAACACCTGCTCCGTGCGCGATCAGGCCGAGCAAAAGGCCCTCGGGAAAATGGGCACCATGATGTTCAAGGGCCGCGATCGCAAACACGTGGTCTATGGTTTCATGGGCTGCATGGCGCAGTCGCGTGGCGATGAACTTTTCAAAGCCGTGCCCAGCCTCGATGTGGTGGTGGGCACGCAAAAATATCACAAGGTGTTCGAATACGTGGACACCATTCTCAAGCAACGGCTCGAAGCCCGCATGGACAATCCCAGCCACTCGCTGCGCGGCGCCACGGTCTGCGATGTGGCCGAGGAGGAAGGCTCGCAAAACACCATCCGCGATCACATTGCAAAACCGCGCGAAGCATCGGCATTCGTCTCGATCATGCAAGGCTGCAACATGCGCTGCTCGTTCTGCATCGTGCCGGACACCCGCGGCAAGGAACGCGGACGCCCCATCGCCGATATCGTGGGCGAAGTCCGCCACCTCGCCGCCAATGGGGTGAAAGAAGTCACGCTGTTAGGCCAGATCGTAAACTTATATGGCCGCACGGAGTTTCCGAAAATTGATAACAAGTCGCCTTTCGTTCAGTTGTTAGAGGCGGTGCATGAAGTCGAGGGCATCGAACGCATCCGTTTCACTTCCCCGCATCCCATCGGTTATCGCGATGACCTCGTGGCGGCATTCACTTATCTTCCCAAACTCTGCTCACACATCCATTTCCCCATGCAGAGCGGATCGGATCGCATCCTGCGCGAAATGCGCCGACCCTACAAAAACGAAAAGTTCGTCGAGATCTGCGAGAAAATGAAAGCCGCCCGCCCCGGCATCGCGATCACTACGGATATCATCGTCGGCTTCCCCGGCGAAACGGAAGAAGACTTCCAAGCCACCATCGATACCGTAGAGCGCTTGCAATTTGATAACGCCTT
>JALOTR010000714.1 GCA_025457805.1 Akkermansiaceae bacterium
GGCTGATTTCGGCTTCTGCTTGAGCCATGTTCTTGTTCGCCTCGGCCTGGGCTTCCTGGAGTTGGGCACCCACGTTTTCACCGACATCCACGTCGGCGATATCGATGGAAAGAATTTCGAAGGCGGTTCCCACATCAAGTCCGCGATGCAGTACTACTTTGGAGATGCTGTCCGGTGATTCTAGCACGGTTTTATAAGTTTCGGCCGAACCGATGGTCGTGACGATGCCTTCGCCGACGCGGGCGATGATGGTTTCTTCCTTTGCACCACCGACGAAGCGGTCGAGGTTGGTGCGGACGGTCACACGGGCACGCACTTTCACCTGGATGCCATCCTTGGCCACGCCATCGATGGTCGTGCGGCCGGATGCAGGATTCGGACAATCGATAACTTTGGGGTCCACCGAGGTTCTAACAGCCTCGACCACGCTCTTGCCGGAACCCTTGGTGGCAAGGTCGATGGCGCAGGCGCGGTTCCAGTCGAGTGTGATGCCTGCCTTTTGCGCGGCGATAAGCGCCTGGATGGTGGGGATCACGTTGCCGCCGGCGAGGAAGTGGGCTTCGATGTCATTGATCGGGATGTCCACACCCGCTTTTTTGGCGGTGATGCGCGCATCGACGACCATGCCATAAGGCACTTGCCGGAGTCGCATCGCGATGAGGTCGGTGAAGCCCACGTAAGCTCCGGCAAGCCAGGCTCGCAGCCAGACGCTGAAGAAGGACAGGATGATTCCGAACAGGAGCAGCCCGAGAATGGCAACAATGATCAGGGCTACGGTGGAGAGGCTTATAATGGCGGCTAGGGATTGCATGATGTTGTCAGTTGGGGTTGGAGAGGGAAACGATAAGGCGGAAATTGTCAGCGCCTGTGACTTCGAGTGAGGAACCGGCGGGTGCCTGACCGGATTGGCAAAAAGCTTCGTAGCGGGTGCCATCGATCATCACATAACCGCTGGGCGAAAGCATCGTGAGCGCTTCGGCGGATTTTCCGACGAGGGCCAGCGCCTCATTGCCGAATGCCGCGCTCACACCGGTGATCTCGCTGGTGAGGAAAGCACGTTTGCCGATGCGGGTTTTGGGCAACACGCGGAACTCGATGTAAAGCGAGACTGCTGCTAGAAGAAGAGCCACTCCTACGGCGAGCATGCCGCCAAGGGTGCCGAATTCCATGAAGGAAAGCACGCAGCCGGCAAACATCATCAAGCCACCGATCGTGCCGACGATGCCGCCGGGAATGATGACTTCCACGGCGATGAGGCCGATGCCGAGTGCAAACAACAGGATGATCCAACTCATGATAACACCTCCACGATTAAACTGAACTCGGAAACTTCACAGACTCGGATTTCCGCACCCGCCTCGGCATAACCGACCGCGAGTTTCGCTTCGTAGCGTTGACCTTGGACTTCCACTTGTCCGCTGGGAAACAGGGCGGTCACAGCCGTGCCGGTGAGGCCGACGAGATTGCGATGGGAACCTTTTTCCCGGCCGGATGCATGCAGCGGCATGGCCGGGGTGGGGACGCCGCCCACTGCAGTTTCCAGAACCATTCCTCCCCAAGGCCCACCCCGGGGCAGGAAGCGGAGGATGGCGAGGAAGATGACGAATGCGAGCGCCACGCCGGTGAGCACGTTGGCCAGCGGGCGCACGAGAATATCGCCGGAGAAGGAAATCGGTTCGCCCGGCCAGAGATCCAACATCGCCCAGATCAACGAGCCAAGGATCAGCGCGGCACCCGTCAGCGCTGGCACCAGCAAGCCGGGGAAGAAGAAAATCTCCAAGGCGATCAGCAGGACACCGAGCAGACAGAACAACATCGGCTCGTGCCCGGAGAGTCCGGCGATGTAGTGGCCGAAGAACACCACTCCCAACATCAAGACTCCTGAAACTCCGAAGACGCCAAAGCCGGGTGTTTTGAATTCGATGAACAGGGCCAGCAGACCCAGCCCTAACAGAATCGGTGTGATGGCAGTGAGATATTGGGCGGTTTTTTCTGACCACGTGACCTCCAAGCGGGTGACACTGTAGTTGCCCTTGCCGTGAAGCTTGTCCAACAACTCATCCAAGGTTGCCGCCACGCCGGAGCCCAGCAGCGGCTGCGGTGGGTCGCCATAAAGTTTCATGGCCTCCTGCGCCGTGAGAGAAAGCAACTCGCCCTTTTTCTTGATGACCTCATCGCCGATCTTGAATTCAGACTCGATATCAATCATCGCTGAAATCACCTCGCCGCGGAATCCCTTGCCTTCGGAAATGGAACGCACACGGGCTTTGAGATAACTCACGATCTTGGCCATCATCGTTTCATCGATCTCACCTCCGGTGGCAAGCACGGGCGCTGCGGCACCGATGACTCCGGC
The DNA here is from genome assembly GCA_025457805.1 of Akkermansiaceae bacterium. Lineage (GTDB taxonomy): Bacteria > Verrucomicrobiota > Verrucomicrobiia > Verrucomicrobiales > Akkermansiaceae > Luteolibacter. The sequence continues at coordinate 2,357 of JALOTR010000714.1, forward strand.
GGGTGCGAAGTAAATCTCATCGGTTCCCGCAGAAATCAGCGCGCCGGCCGAGATCGCCTCGCGGTTGATATAAGTCACGGTTTTCCCTTCGAAGCGTTCGAGCGCCTTGAGCATCTCAAAGGTCACATCCAGGGCTCCACCGGGAGTTTCCATGTCGAGCACG
>JALOTR010000715.1 GCA_025457805.1 Akkermansiaceae bacterium
CCTTCCAGAAACTGGTCGAGGTGCTGGTTTTCGAAGGCCTGATTGGAGGTCACGAGGTATTCCTTTTCCACCGATTTCGACGGATGCATCAACTGCTGGGACAGGTCGCCATCGTTGGTGAGGATGAGCAAACCTTCCGAATCGCGGTCGAGGCGGCCGACATGGTGGAGCGCGCGCATGGACTCGGGAAGCAGCGTGTAAATCGTGTCCCGGCCCAGTTCATCCTCGCGGGTGCAGACGTAGCCGCGGGGTTTGTGGAAGGCGACGATGAGGGCATCCTTGGGAGCCACGCGCTTGCCATCGACGCGGACGTGGTCGCCCGGATTGATGCGGGTGCCCATGTTGATGCAAGGGCTGCCATTGACTTCCACGCGCCCGGCCTGGATGAGTTCATCGCAATTGCGGCGCGAGCCCACGCCGCAGGAGGCGAGGTATTTGTTGAGGCGGGTGCCGTCTTTCATGGCGATGGGTGGAAATACAAAAGGCGCGAAACCCGTGGGGCTCCGCGCATAGAGAAGGAACAACCGAACAAGGGATCAACCCTCTTGTTTGGTCTTCGGCAAGCCCACTGGGGAGCGGCCGGCTTTCCATTCGCCGCGGGCCTTGAGGAGCTTGACGCGTTCGAAACGCTTGAGGACGGAACGCTTGCCGCCGACGGTGGCGCTGGATTTGAGACTGTTGTGCTTGGACATCGCGTGAGGTGGTTAGAAGATCGCGGGGGGCGGAAGCTAGTACCCCCGCGCGCCCATGGCAATCCGAAAAAGGGGAAAGTTTTTAAATATCCCGCCAACCGCCAGATTCGGGGTGGTTTTGGGGAAATGGGCGATTTTTTTGCCCGAAAGAAGTGGTTGGGAACCACGGATGGCACGGAGGACACGGATTTGGAGAGTTGGGAAAGAGCTTGAGCGCGCGCTCTTGGGTAGGTCCTTGTGAGGCTTTGGTTCCCGATCAACGTTTTTGAACCACTGAAGCACTGAGGACCACTGAAGGGGCAGATTGGGGTGAAGAGATCCGATTTTCACCCTTCTTCCCGCTTGTCAACTGGCCGCTTTGCATGGCAAAGCAAGTGCATGACGACACGCGATGAAGCGGTGGAACAGTTGCGGATGATCCGGAGCGTGATGGAGCGGGCGACGATTTTTCGCGCACTTTCCGGCGAAACCGCCCTGATCGGCGGGGCGGTGGCGATGGCGGCTGCCTGGGCTTCCGAAAAACACCGCGGCTGGCCCTGGGCAAGCTGGTGGCTCGGCGGGCTGGGCCTGGTGCTGGCCTTCAATGTGTTCCAAATCCTCCGCATGCGGGCCGTCCACCAGCGGCCGTTCTGGAGCACCGGGCTACGGGTGGCCCTCCGCGGTGCTTTGCCTTCCCTCATCGCTGGGGGATTTCTCGGACTGCTCTTCGTCCGCAGCGGGCAGGAACAAGCGGCCGCCTGTTTGTGGATTCTTCACTACGGCCTCGCGTTGCTGGCGATCCGCGAATTTGCACCCAAATCGATGGTTTGGCTCGGCTGGGCCTTCGTGATCTTCGGTGTGGGGGCCCTCGCCGGTGTGACCGGGGTGGTGGATGCCTTCACGGAATGGACCCATCGCACCAACGGCTCCCGCCTCATGGCCTTGGCGTTCGGCGGATTTCACTTGGTTTACGGCGGACTCATCGTCACCACGGGGCGGCGGGAAGAACCCACGGCATGATCGATTTCTCACAACTGGATCGGACCATTCACGAGAAAGGGCGGCTCTCCATCATGACGCTGCTCGCTTCCCGCGTGGAGCCGTGGCCGTTTCAGGACCTCAAATCCCAGCTCGATATGTCCGATGGCAACCTCATCACCCACCTGCGGACCCTCGAAAAAGCGGAGTTCATCACCGGCGAGAAACTCACCGGCGACGGTCGGCCGCAGACGCTCTACACGCTCACAAGCGTCGGGCGCCAGGCATTCGTCGCCTATTTGGGCGTGCTGGAACAAATCCTCGGGCTCGGAAAATAGTCGGGAAAAATTCCTTGCTCGCGTTTAGCTTTGTGATACAAAGCGAATCAGCCATGCAACGTTTCCACCCAACTTCGCGCCCATCTACTTTGCCACACAAAGCCATTCAGGCCATCGACGATCGCCGCTTCATGCCGCCGGCGAGCCGGAAAATCACCCTTCGCATTGCCGAGCGGCTCGGCATGGACAGCGATGCCCGCGCCGCGCTGGACCGGCTCCGGGTCCTCGCCCGGACGCGAAAAACGGCCGTCGCCGGAGTCTTCATGCCCGATGCCGGAATCAGCGCGCTGCTCGCCGCCGAGGGGATCGCCGAGCGTGTGGAAGAAGCGGATTTCTCTCGCTTCCGGCAAGTGGTGGTTCCCTATTGCGGGATCGCCTCGCGGACTCGCCGGGATTGGGAAGAGGCCGAGCACGTGCTGGAAGACCTCACCGCACCGCAGGTCCGTCGTGCGCAGGTGGCTTTGGGACTTTTGAAAATGGAAGGAGCCCAGCCCCTCGTGATCGGCCGACACGAAGATCCGGAAACCC
>JALOTR010000057.1 GCA_025457805.1 Akkermansiaceae bacterium
TGCCGACCGATTTCCCACGCCCGGCAATCAAGTCATGGAAAGGTGAAATCATTTCCACGCTCCTGCCGAAGGAACTCACCGATCAACTCCAGGCGATTGCTGCGAAACAGGGTTCCACCTTGTTTCATCTCCAACTCGCGGCCTACATGATCCTGCTGCACCGCTACACCGGCAGCTTCGATGTCGCCGTGGGCACGCCCGTCACCGGCCGCACACGGGGTGAATTGGAATCGCTCATTGGAGTTTTCATCAACTCGCTCATCCTGCGTTGTGATCTCACAGGAAATCCTGGCTTCAGCTCCTTTCTCGGCAAAGTCCGCGATACCGCGCTGGAAGCTTTGGAGAACCAGGAACTGCCCTTCGAGTGCCTCGTGCGCGAACTCCGCCCTGAACGCGATCAAAGCCGCAATCCGCTGTTTCAAGTCAACTTCAACCACCACCGCTCCTTCGCCCAGGCAGGTTCCTTCGGCGGGGTTACGCTCACGCCTATCCCCTCGCGTTCGCCGGGAACCATCTTCGATCTCCACTTCTTCATGGTCGAGCGCAAGGAAGGCTGGCGTGCGTCCTGCGATTACAGCACCGACCTTTTCACCCGCACTTCCGCCGAGCGGATGCTGGGGCATTACAAGCGTCTGTTAGAAAACATCGCCGCCCATCCGGAGAAGCCGATTGCCGAGCTTGAAATCCTCACCGATGCCGAGAAGAAGCAAATCGCGGATTGCTCCATCCACAACATCCCCTATCCAAGGGAAGCCACCATCGGATCTCTGTTCTTGGAAACGGCGGATCGTTTTGCCAAGCGAACCGCATTCGAAAGCGGCGACCAGCAATTCACCTATCTACAACTCCGCAACGACGCCTCGGCACTTGCAGCGCGCCTGATTGAGTCCGGCGTGAAACCTGGCGACTGCGTGGCCATTTCCTCGCATCCAGGCCCTGAGATGATTCTCGGAGTCGTCGCCATCGTGCTTGCGGGTGGATGCTGTGTGCCGATGGACCCCGCTTATCCGGCGGACCGCTTCGCCATGTTGTTAGATGAATGCGGTGCCCGGCATGCTCTCGCAGGCGATGGCTGCGCCGCAGCCTATCCTTCAGCGTGGAAGGGCCGGATTCATGCCATTCCCGCCATGGGTGAGGCCACCGCAAGCACCGCACTGCCGGCGGTTTCCGTGACGGCGGACACAGCAGCGCAATTGCTCTTCACGTCCGGCTCCACCGGCCGCCCGAAAGGAGTCCTGCTGCCCCACCGCGGAACGGTGCGGCTGGTTCGAAACAATGATTTCATCCCGATCACCAGTGAGGATGTATTCGTCCAGACGGCGCCGCTCGCCTTCGATGCCTCCCTGCTTGAAATCTGGGGCACGCTGCTCAACGGCGGTCGTCTTGTTCTGCTTCCGAAAGGCCCCGGGCTCGGCGAAATCGCCCATGCGGTGAAACATCGTGGCGTCACCACCCTCTGGCTGACCTCCGGGTTGTTCCAGTTGATGATCGACGAGCATGCCGACGCACTCAAGGGCATCCGCTATCTGGTCACCGGGGGTGAAGTGATCTCGACATCGCATGTCAAAAGGACGCTCGATTCATTGCCGGGCACCCAACTGGTGCATGCCTACGGCCCCACCGAAAACACCACATTCACCACCTGCCACTCGGTCCAGCGGACGGATCTAGAAAGGACCACTATTCCGATCGGCAAGCCGGTGGCGAACACCAGCGTGCACTTGTTGGATGAGCAATTGCGCAGCGTGCCCATCGGCATTCCCGGCGAGCTCTTCACGGGTGGCGACGGCCTCGCGATCGGCTATCTCAATGCACCGGAACTCACTGCGGAGAAATTCATCGAGCATCCCTCCTTGGGCAGGCTTTACCGGACCGGCGACATGTGCCGCCGCGCTGCCGATGGAAACATCGAGTTCATCGGCCGGCGCGACCATCAGGTCAAAGTCCGCGGCTTCCGCATCGAGCTTGGTGAAATCGAAGCCATCCTCTCCGACCACCCGCAAGTCCGCCAATGCAAGGCCGCCGTCCGCGGTGACAGCACCCAGACGAAGCGCATCTTTGCATGGGTCGTTCCGGTGGATCAGGCCAAGCTCGGCAGCGCCGAACTCATCACTTATCTATCCGAACGTTTGCCTGGATTCATGCAACCGGACGGCATTGCGGTGATCGATTCATTTCCGCTCAACGCGAATGGCAAGATCCACGTCGCCGCCCTCGCCGATCCTGGCAGCCGCATGGAGGCATCTAACGAAAAGGCTTATGAAGCTCCGGCAGGCCGGGTCGAAGAACGTCTGGCGGAAATCTGGCAGGAATTGTTAGGACGACCGCAGGTCAGCCGTCATGATGATTTCTTCGCCCTTGGCGGCCATTCGCTCATGGCGTTGCGGATGTTTTCCCGCATCAACCGCGAGTTCGACAAGTCGCTGCCACTCGCCACCTTGTTGCAGAATCCCACCATCGCCAGGCTTGCCACGCAATTGGTGGAACCGGTGGTGATTGAGGAAAAACCCATCGCCAAGCCACTGCCGGCATCGGCCCCGAGCCCGACGAGAACCGGCAAGGGAAACATCGTCACCCTTGCCGAGGGCGGAAACCAACATCCTCTTTTCTGCATTCATGGCGGCGATGGAGGAGTGCTTTTCTATCGCGGGCTGGCCGCCCTCATGCCCAAAGACCTGCCCTTCCATGCGATCGAATCGCTGGAACTCGGCAACAGCGGAAAAATCGAAGCATGCAGCATCGAGGACACGGCTGCGGCCTATGTCGCGAACCTGCTGAAAGTCCAATCCTCCGGCCCGTTCCGCCTCGCCGGCTACTCGTTCGGCGGGGTCGTCGCCCATGAAATGGCCTGCCAACTCACGAAATTGGGTCACAAGGTGGAGTTTCTCGGCCTGTTCGACACCCACAATCCCGCCGCACCCGCCCGGGCCTACAGCATGGGCGAGCGCCTCCGGGTATTCTGGCAACAAAGTGCGGGAGAACCATTTTTCACCCGCATCGGCCAACTTCGCGCCCGGATCGGCGAGGGCATCCGCACCAACCGGCGGGTGAAGGCCGAGCTTGCCGCCGCCGCTGCGGGTCCGGCCGATGCTTACAGCGATCTTCGCCGCGTCCAGGTCCGTGAGGAAAACTGGCGCGCCATGCAGGCTTACCGGCCCGCTCCCTTCCCGGGACGCATCACTTTGTTCAAAACCAGCCATGTGAATGACAAGGTTGAACGCCCCGCCGACTACGGTTGGGCAGAACTTGCAAGTTCCGGGCTCGACATCGTCTCGGTTTCGGGCCATCATCTCGCGCTCTTCGCATCAGAACACATCGGAACCCTCGCCGAAGCGCTCACCCGCTCCCTCAAGCGTTCCGCCGCCACTACCACTTAATCCCCCCCAAAAAAATGCACCGCCCCCCCTCCGGATGCTTGTTGTTACTTGCCTTGATGTCGCCGCTTTCGGCTGTGGCTCAGACACTTCTGCCCTTGGATTTCAGCCAAAGCGTGCAGGGTACCAACGATATTTACCCGAACAATTCGACGCTGGGTCCTGAGTTTTACAATGGCTCCACCTACGATTTCCTCAACGTCACCCTCATGAACGGGCAGAGCATCGACGCTCGTGTCTCTGTGATTGGGACTCAGGGAAACTACAACTTCGTCGGCTGGATTCCCGATTACAACAGCAGCGCCGGCCAACCGGATGGCGACCTCGGCGTTTATTACCGCCACAACGGCTGGTTTGACCCGGAAGACCCGCAAAACCCGGGTGCAGAGCGCTTTTCGAGCGGCGGCATTGCCTACACGATCTCGTTTTTCGAGGGTGGCGGCAGTTTCACCAATGCTGCGGTTCTGTCCGAGGTCGGATTCCTGATTTATGACTTCGATGGCGAGCCCTTCCAATCCGAGCACATCCGCACCTATCAGTCGGATGGTTTCGCAGGTTATCAGATTTACAATGGCAGCGGCATTTCCGTAAACGACGACAACGGGCTCTATACATTCACGGCACCGTCCGTGAATCTTTCGGAAACCGGGCCCCAAGGAAGCTTCATTGCCTATTATCAGAATACCTCCACCATCCGCTTCGACATGTTTTCCACCACCAGCACCAACAATCCCGCTGGCAACAACGGTATTTTCGCTGGCTTTGATGGCGACATGAGCCTCGTCGGCCCCGGGACTCCGGGTTACGGTGCCTTCGTTCCCGTGCCCGAGCCCACCACGCCGCTGCTCGCGGCAGTGGCGGTGTCGATCAGTCTCCTGCGTCGCGCGCGAGAGAAGGCGTGACCGCGATTTCCCAGATTCATGCCGCCCTCAACCCATGCCGCTGGTAGCCTGAATCAAAGGACGCACCAAGCTCTCCACGCCCTCTTGGATGAAAGGGCAGCCAATTCCCCCACTGCCCTCGGATACCGCTTTCTCACCGATGGTGAATCCGCCGAGGAGCTTCTGACCTATGGTGAAATGGCCGCCCGCGCCCGGGCCATGGCCGCGCTTCTCGTCAGATGGGGAGCCACCGGTCAGCCTGTCCTGCTGATCCACTCGCCGGGTCTGGATTTCATCATCGGGCTCTTCGCCTGCTGGCACGCGGGGGCCATCGCCGTGCCTGCCTATCCTCCCCGTGGCAGCCGTCACCGGCTTCGTCTGCAATCGGTGATCCAGGACAGCGGCGCAAAACTCGCCCTTGCCGATCCAGGCACGCCCGAGGTTTCCGGCATCCGGATGATTTTCCCGGACGAGGCCGTCGCAGGGGACGATCCGCCGCTGCTGCCAGCCATCGATCCCGCCTTGCCCTGCCTCCTGCAATACACCTCCGGTTCCACCGCCGCGCCAAAAGGGGTCATGCTGCACCACCGGAATTTCCGCAGCCACTATGCCTCGTTGGGGATGTTTTCCGAGTTTGGCTGGAAATCCCTGCTGAGCTGGCTGCCGCCCTATCACGACATGGGACTGGTTCTCAAAGTCCTGTTTGCCTTCGAGGCAGGCTCTCCGCTCACCTTCTTTTCGCCTGACCATTTCGTCCAGAAACCTGCCCGCTGGCTGCGGGCGATCAGCCGCTACCAAGCGGAAGTCAGCGGCGGTCCCAACTTCGCGCTTGAGGCCTGCGTGCGGTCGATCCGCGATGAGGAAATCGCCGGGATCGACCTCTCCTGCTGGAAAGCCCTGCCTTGCGGCGCGGAACGGATCCGCAAGCAGACGCTCGATCAATTTGCGGAGCGCTTCGCACCTTATGGTTTTGATCGGGATGCCTTTCTCCCCGGCTACGGCCTCGCGGAAACCACCCTTATCGTCACTGCCAGCAGACGTGGTTCCAGCCACATTTCCCATCATCCCACCGCAGGAGCGCTCGTTTCGAACGGTCCTCCCTTGCCCGGCGTGCGCTTGAGAATTGTGGATCCAGTTTCCGGAAACCCACTGGAATCCAAGCAAACCGGGGAAATCCTGATCTCCGGAGCGGTTGTTTCGAGTGGCTATTGGAAACGATCGCTTGAAACTTCACAGTCATTTTCCGAGGAGGACGAACTCCGCACCGGCGATTTGGGATATCTGGAGAATGGAGAGCTTTACGTCACTGGCCGGATCAAGGATCTGATCATCGTGGACGGTGTGAATCATTACCCGGACGACATCGAATCCGCCGCCCTGGCCGCCTCGGATGAAGTGGTGGCCGGAGCTGCCTTTGCCGCCGAAATGGACGGTGTGGAATGCGTGGCGCTGGCATTGGAAACGGGCACCATTCCGGAAGCCGGGCGGGCCCTGATTTGCGCGAAAGTCCGTGAGAAGATTGCAGAACTGCTGGAGATCCAGGTTGGCAGGATCGTGCTGGTCCGCAAAGGCCTCCTGCCCCGCACCACAAGTGGCAAGATCCAGCGGGCCGCGACCCGGACGGCACTGGAAGAAGGCATTTTGCGGGTGCTCCACGACGAACCCACACCCCAAGCGAGGGGGCTCACCCTCGATGTTTTGCTTGCCGCAGTTTCTGAAATCACCGGCCGGCCGGCCGCCTCCTCCGACGATGTGATCGCCCTCGGCATGGGCTCGCTTGACGCCACAAGGCTCGCGGCCCTGCTCCGCTCACGCGCCGGAATCGATGTCTCGGTGGGAGAACTTTTTGCGGCGGAATCATTCCTCTCCCTCGCGGCCGGGCTCGCCCATCGCGGAGCCTCGCTGGCCTCCCGCCCCGGCACGGTTCGGATGGCTGTTGATAACACCGCTTCACCCACCGTTCTCACCCATGCCCAGGAGCGCATGTGGTTTCTGCATCAATTCGATCCCGAAAGCGCCGCTTACCATGTTTTCGGTGCTTTGGAACTCACCGGGCCGATCTGTCGGGAGCGGCTTCAATCCAGTTTTTCAAGCGTCGTGCTCCGGCATGGGATTCTCCGCAGCCGCCACGGTTTCGAGGATGGACGCCCCAAGGTATGGATCGAGCCATCCGCCCATCCGCAGTTGGAATTTCATGAAGCCTCGGGCGAGGAGAACCTGAGGACCCTGCTGGCGGACTTTGCGCGCCGCCCGTTCCACCTCGCCACCAACATTCCGATCCGGGCCTTGCTTGTCCGTTTGCTGGATGGGCGGCATTTCCTCGCCGTATGCGCCCACCACATCGCAGCGGACGGTTGGTCCCTCAGACTGCTGGCCAAGGAACTTGCGGATCACTACGCCGGGCATGCCCTTGGTGACGCGCAATCCCTATCCGCCTATCAGGACTACGCCGCCGCCCACCGGGCATGGATCGATGGCGGAGCGGTGGATGCACAGATTGATTACTGGAAAAACCGCCTCGCCGGTCATCCCGGCATCCTGCATCTCCCGACGGATTTCCCACGCCCGCACAAACCTTCGTCGGATGGCGGATATGTGGTTCGCATCCTGCCACCGGAGTTATGCATTTCCATTTCGGATCTCGCAAAAGCCCACCGCGCCACTCCGTTCATGGTGCAGTTGGCCGCCTTCATGATCCTGCTCCGCCAACATGGCGCGGAAGCGGACGCCGTCATCGCCATTCCCGTGGCGAACCGCAACCATGCGGAAGCCGCCGATCTTGTGGGAACCTTGGTCAACACACTGCCATTCCGCATCCAACTTCAGGAAGATGATACATTTGCCAGCCTGCTGGAACGGGTGCGCAGCGCGTCGTTCGAGATGCAGGACCACCAGGATGCCCCCTTCGAGAAAATCATCGAAGCCGTGCGCCCGGACCGCAGCAGCGACCACTCGCCACTGGTCCAGGTGATGTTCGATCATCAGGAAATCCCCATCGCCGAAAAATGGCCGGATGGCGTGACCTGCCAACCTTACATCGCCCATCGCGGCGCATCGCAGTTTGACCTGAGCTTGCTGCTTACGGTTTATGGCGACCAACAACAACTCGCCATCGAGTTCCGAACCGATCTCTTCCGGGAATCGACCATCCATGCGATGCTTGACCGCCATCTGGCCACACTCTCAAGGATCAGCGCGGAGCCGGCACTGCCTGTTTCGCAGGCCCTCACCCTCGCTCCCCGCGACTGTCAGTGGCTTGGGGAAAAATCCGAGGGCCCGCGGCGCCCCCATTTCTTGAATCAGACTGCTCCCGCACTGATCGCGACCCGCTGCGGAAACCACCCCCAGCGCATCGCCATCCGTGACGAGGGAGGCGCCATCAATTATCAGAATCTGGCAGACCGCTCCGATCAACTGGCATCCAACCTTGTCGCCCACGGCATCCGCCCCGGAGACCGGGTGGCGGTTTTGTTGGATCGCGATCGCGACCTGCCCGTCACGCTGCTTGCCATCTGGAAGGCGGGTGCGGCGTATGTTCCACTCGATCGTTCCAATCCCATGGAGCGTCTCAAACTCATTCTGGAAGACCAGGCTCCCTTGCGCATTCTGGTTTCTCCCGGGCAGCGCGACTGGGTTCCGGCGGAAACCGGCTTCATTCTGTTAGATGATCCGTTGTGGCGGAGTGATCACCGGTTGGAGTTGCCCGGAATCGCAGCAGAGGACCCGGCTTATATCATTTACACATCGGGCTCCACGGGCATTCCCAAGGGCGTCGTCGTCTCCCATGGCGCGCTGGCCAATTTCCTGCAATCGATGGCGGAAACCCCGGGTTTTACCGAGGCGGATCATTTGTTGGCCGTGACGACTGTTTCGTTCGACATCTCGCTGCTTGAGCTTTTCCTGCCGCTGGTCTCCGGAGGCAGCGTCGAGATTGTCCCCACCACCACCGCGCGGGACGGTCATGCCTTGTTGGAGAAGCTTCACTCAAGTGGTGCCACCGTGATGCAGGCCACCCCCGCGACCTGGCGCATGCTGGTGGACGCGGGCTGGCGGGGCACGCCGGATCTCAAGATCCTCTGCGGCGGAGAGAGTCTCGATCTCGAATTGGCAAAGGTCCTGGTTCACAAAGGCTGCCAGCTCTGGAACCTTTATGGCCCCACGGAAACCACTGTCTGGTCCACATGCTGGCGAGTGCCTGCCGCACCGGAGGCTATCCGCATCGGCACCCCTATCGCCAATACCGGCATTCACATCCTTTCCTCGGCCCAAATCCCCACGCCGCCCGGTGTGCAGGGCACCCTTTGGATTTCCGGAGCAGGTCTCGCCGATGGATATTGGAAACGCGAGGATCTAACAGCTTCCCGGTTTGCCGGGATTCAGGATCACGATGGACGCTCGATCACCGCATACAATACCGGCGACCTCGCACGCTGGCATGACGATGGCACGCTGGAGTGCATCGGCCGATCGGATGGCCAGGTCAAAATCCGCGGTTTCCGGGTGGAACTCGGTGAAATCGAAGCCGCTGTTTCCAGTCATCCACAAGTGCCCCAGGCCAAGGTCGCACTTCGAGGTTCGCCCTCAAGACTCGTCGCATGGTTCACCACATCCGTTGATCAACCGATTCCAAGCGAGGATTCGTTGCGCGCCCATCTGGTCTCCCGATTGCCAGCCTACATGATCCCTGCAAGTTTTGGGTGGATCGCGGCTTTTCCCCTCAATTCCAGCGGCAAGGTCGATGTTTCCCACCTTCGCGAACCGGAAACCAGCCAGCGCGAGACCGGCCCCTTGACTGCGACAGAGGAAATCCTGATTTCCATCTGGAAGGATCTTCTCGGCCACACTTCAGTCCATCCGGAAGACAACTGGTTCCACATCGGTGGCCATTCGCTGTTGGCACTCCGGCTGTTCGGCCGCATCCACGAACAATTTGGAAAACGCCTGCCGCTCTCCGCCATTCTGGATCAACCCACCCCTCAGCGCCTCGCGCGGCTGATCGATGAATCAGGGAATGTGTCATGAAATCGGGAACCGTCCGCATTCATTTTCTCTATCCGAGCGATGCCTTGCAGGATGGCAGTGACTGCCTCAGCGCGGAAGAACTTCAACGCGCCGCCGCATTCAAGTTTCCGCATGACGCGCAGCGATGGAAATCCTTCCGCAAGGGGATCCGGACAGTGCTGGGCGGATTGCTTGAAATTCCCCCTTCCGAGGTGCCGATCCGCATCGACCCACATGGCAAACCGCAGCTTGCCGCGCCATTCGATTCGCTTCATTTCAATCTCTCCCATTGTGAGGATCTCGCGCTGCTTGCGGTCTGCGGCGATGGACCGGTGGGCATTGATGTCGAAGCAATCCACCGCGCA
>JALOTR010000716.1 GCA_025457805.1 Akkermansiaceae bacterium
TCCGGCTGGACAAGGCGCCGACCCACGCCGAGATTGCGGCGCGGATCGGAACACATCGCGAAGCGGTGTCACGCGAATTGGGGTTTCTGTCGGCTGATGGGATCGTGCGCCAGTGTGCAACCGATCACCGGAGGCGAGCAGGACAAAGCACCACCCACGTTGGTGAGCGCATCCATCAGCGAGTCGAGATTGACTGCCGGTTCATCCGAGTTTTTGCGTCTGGCCAAGTTCGGGGGAAATGAAGTTTATCGTTTGAAGAACAGGGAAAGGTCCACCTCGCCCTTGCCGGGGAGCGGGAGTTTTCCGGTGCGGAGTTGATACTGGCTTTCGGCATAACCCGCCGCGCGGACATAGGCATTGTTGCCGGTATCGCGGATGAGATAGAGGATCATGGAGTCCCTCTTGCGCTTTGCCTCGTCAAGAAATTTGTTATAAGCCGGATCCGTGCCGATCGCTGCGAGTGAAACACTGGTTTTGGCGCCGCCGCGGGGATGAAGGATGATGCCGGAGGCATCGCACTCGACAAAGAAGACCGACTCCGGATTGGCCGAGCCGCTGCCACCGGGCTGGACCTGCACGGGCGGCGGCTTGTTGTCCGGCTTGATCTTGCGGCGTTCCAATTCCGCCTTGAGATCGGCGAGTTTCTTCTCAAGCGCGGGGCGCTCCTTGCGCAGTGCGGCGATGTTGGCGAGGAATGTTTCTATCAACTTCTGCAAGGCCTTATCCGTCTGTGCGGGGTCCTTGAGGGATGCGGACTGATCATCGAGTTGTTTGCGCAGAACGATGCGGCGCTCGTCGAGTTCGCTGAGTTGCAGGGCGGCGGCGTTGTGGCTTTGGAGTTGTTTCTTGAGGCTGGCTGTTTCCTCGCGGATCTTCTTTTGCGCGGCAACCAAGGCCTGCTGCTCACGCGCTCTCTCCACTTCCGCATCGTCGCGCCCCGCCGTCTGCATGGACTTGGTGAAAATGGTGAGGCTGATCATGAGCGTGAGAATCCCGATGAGACTCGCGAGGATGCTCAGGAAGGGAAACAGGGAGACACTGCTGCCCGCGTTGGATGCCCGGCGTGACATGATACGTGATGATATCTATCAGGAGCGGGAGAAGAATCCGCGTTTTTGAATCACGATCTTTTCCCCGCCGAGTTGTTTGAGTGTGTCGTTGAGCGAATCGATGCCCTTGCCGAGCGAGTGGAAATATTCGTTGAGTTGCTCGGCAGGTTTGCGGAGCGAGTCGCGGGTTTCCTGGGTGAGTTGATCGACCGATAACTTGAAGGTTCCCTCGACGGTGGATTGGTGGGTGTCCAGCCGGGTCTTGAGTGTTTCTCCGGCATCCTTGAGGAGTGCGGTGGCTTCGGTGAGTTTGATCAGGAACAATTCATGGGCCTTGGCAAGCGAGCGGGCGAACTCGGGCAGGCTCTCGGCATGGGCCATGAGTTCGTGGGCATTGCCGGCGCTGCTGTCATTGAGGCGGGGCAGGAGTTTCTCGGTGCAGAAGGCATCGATGAGGGTGAGTGTTTCCTCTTCCTGCTTCTGCATGGCGGCCATCGGGAAACTCATGATCATCGAGAGCACGAGACCGAGCAATGTGGTGTCGAATGCAATGCCGAGGCCACCGGTGAGTTTGCCAATGGCGCCCTTGATGGCTTCCGGATCCGCGGCATTTCCCATATCCAGATTCCCCACGGCGATGGACAGGCCCTGCACGGTGCCGATGAAGCCGAGGATGGGAATGGCCCAGAGGAACACTTTCAGCAAAGCATAGGACCCGGAAGTGCGGCTGAAATCGATATCCGACTGCGCGGACAGGAGAGATGATACTTCGGAGTTGTTATTGCGTTTTTCAAACAGCTCCAGGCCCTTGCGGATGCGGTTGACCATCAGGCTGTCCCTCAGGCGGACCGGGAGTTTGTAGAGGTGATCGATCACGGCTCCCACGTTGTCGATGGTGATTTCCGGGCTCAACTTGGCGGGAAGCACGTCGAGCAGCATGGCCTGGCGCTGGCGTTTGCTCTTTTTCCATTTGAAGGCGAGGATCACGCAGCCCCAGACGAAGAGGAAGACTTCCGCGTAGTTCACCCATCCACGCTGGAGGAAGATATCGGAAACATAGGTACCCTTGAACGGCAGCAGCAGGAACAGGAACGAAACCGTAATGGCCACGCCCACGCCGAGGCTGGAGACGAAGTTCACATTCGCGTGATCCTCTTCCTTCCATCCCGCGCGGTGCACCGGAGCGGCGTGCTTGGTGGCGGTGGAGGCAGCGGCGCTTGTTTCTTTGGCAGCGGGCGCGGCGGGGACTTGGAAGCGGCCATTGCAGCCCGGGCACTGCACGACCTTCCCGGCGTCTTCGGCTTCTGCACTGAGGTTGAGCTGGCAATGGGGACAAAGGAATTCCATGGGAAAATTCTGTCCGTGTTTTGTGGAGAATAACCCTTTACAGGAATTTTAACAAACGCGACCCTAAGAAGCACATGCTTGCATCAGGCCACATCGTTTGGTGTTTTAAGCG
>JALOTR010000717.1 GCA_025457805.1 Akkermansiaceae bacterium
ATGTTGGGCCTCACCCACATGGAAAACGATGCGGCAGGGCGCTTTCTCGGCATTCGGGTGGGGCCGAAGTGGGGGAGTGTGCTGAATGAGGAACTCGCAAGTTATGTGTATGGCACTTCCGGAATGATGAAGATCTATCAGGAAGATATCCCTTCGAAGTTATCATCTCTGCTGCCCGGTTATGTGGGTCCGCTTTGTGTGGATGCCTTGATTCACCGCAAACCGGACGGATCGCTCGCGCTCAAGCCGGTGGTGGAACTCAACGTGAGAACCACCATGGGCCGCATCGCCTGGGAATGGATGAAACGCCAACCCAAAGCGGGCGCTGGCAGATTGCGGATACTCCGGCGGGCGGCGATCTCCGATGAGGAACTCCATCGCATGGCCGAAGAGGGGCAAGGGATTTTCCTCAACGACTACCAATCCGCGACCACTTTTCTCGCGTGGTGGGAAAGCTGCTGATGCTTAATCAAGCCTTTGCCAACAGCGGTCCGCAGGCGGCATGGCGGGTGAGGAATTCGTCTGCCAGATCCCCGTAGGCTTGGGCACCGAGACCTGTAGCGTCGTGTTCGAAGATGCTCTTGCCATGGCTGGGGGCCTCGCCGATGCGAATGGTGCGGGGGATCATCGTTTGATACATCTGATCCGGGAAAAATCGTGCGACTTCCTCCACCACTTGGCGGGAAAGCAAGGTGCGGCCGTCATACATCGTCATCACGATGCCTTCGAGACGGATCTCCGGGTTTGCGTCCGAGCCGCGGATCTGATCGATAACATGCACGATCTTCGCCAAGCCTTCGAGGCCGAACCACTCGCATTGCAGCGGGATGAGAATTTCATCTGCTGCTGCCAGTGCCGAGGTCATCAGCACACCCAGCGAGGGCGGGGTATCGAGGATGCAGTATTCAAAAAGGTCGTTGGGTTTGAGCCCTTGGAGGATCTTGCGGAGGCGCGTCAGGTGGTCGTCGCTGCGGGCGAGTTCGATTTCCACCCCGGCGAGGTCCATCTCGGAGGGGACGATCGAGAGGTTTTCCCGGCCGGTGGCGAGGATTTGTTGGTGCACGGTGGCCTCATTCATCAGCACCGGATACATGCTGGAGCCCTCGGGTGCCTCGATGCCGAGTCCGCTGGTGCAGTTGGCCTGCGGATCGAGATCGACCAACAGGACGCGCTGGCCGCGCAGCGCGAGTCCGGCGGACAGGTTGAGGGCGGTGGTGGTTTTTCCCACTCCCCCTTTTTGGTTGGCTACGGCGATGACTTTCATGCGGAACAAATCCCCTTCAGGACGACGCACTTTCCCGAGAACCCGCCCGGCATGCAATCAAAACCGCTGGCGGGCGGTGAATCTGTGCGGAATTGGCGATTCACCCGTCCGCGATGCCGAATGACTTTGCCGGACTTGGTTCATTGATTTGACATGATCCATCCAGCAGTCCACCATCCAGCCTGAATGAATGCTAAAACCATCACGAAGAGGTTGATTTTCGTTTTATTGATTTTCTCGTCCTGCCCGGCAGTATTCGGGGATGATCCCGCTTTCGCGGATTCCAATGAGAAGGCTGTCGATGTCCCAGAGGTCGATCCGTTCGCTGAGGCAGTGGCGGATATGGATCCTTTTGATTTCGCTCCACGGTTTTTTCCGAAGATCGAAGCCATTGATGTTGGGGTGGAAGATACCCTTGGGAGCGTCGTTGAGAAAGTGAGCGCAGCGCTGCCAGATGAATCCCGCAAGTATTTCCGGTTTGATCTGAGCGCAGAGGAAAAGGCGATGCCGGTGACAGGTCCTCTCAGGGTCCGTAACTTGGGCGTCGGAACTCTATTCACCTATTTGGCCCAAATATCGGGTCTGCGGGCGGAATACCGCTTTGGATTGTGGAGAGTCACCTATGCTCCCAAAGACTCAATTGTCTCCCATTACTACCGACTCACCCGGGAGGAAATCGAGACTTTGGGGTGGGTGATTGAAGGAGAAGTGGTGAGTCGAAAAGATGGCCGATTGTGGTCAAGCACGTCGGGGTCGAGCGCAAGGGTCGTGAAGGTCAATAAGGTCAATGACCCGGGCGGTCTCGTGACAATGGAAATGCGGGATTCCATCGAAGCTCATCGGATTTTCGAAGCTCGCATCCTTTTACTGAGGTTGGGTGAGGATCCATAGAAACCCCGTGGATTTTGGCCTGCACCGAACAGACAAGCGAGGCTGGGATGCAATTTGGCCAGATTGACCTCAGTTAAGCCGAGTTTTCCAGGATGAGTGGATTTTAAAACCGGTTCATTTCATCAATCCAATTCGTCGGCCAGCTTGGGTGGGATGAGGTAAAGAAGCGTACCGTTGCGGGATGGCGGGTTGATGCGGATGCAGACGGGCACGCGCCCGCCAGACGGCGGATGAGTTCTGCAAGGCGAGCGGCGTGCCGGGGGCGGTCATCCAGGGCTGGCTCGCTTGCGGCATGGCCCCCGAGACTGCCCTTTCGGAAATCGCCGGATTCAGGGAGTTCAAACGACTC
>JALOTR010000718.1 GCA_025457805.1 Akkermansiaceae bacterium
CCTTGCCGACCTTGGCTTGGCCTTCGAGTTCGGAGGAAACCTGATCGATGACCGGACCGATCATTTTGCAGGGACCGCACCATTCTGCCCAGAAGTCCACGAGGACGGGCACATTGGAGTCGATCACTTCGGATTGAAAATTCGCGTCGTTGAGTTGCAATGCCATGCGCGGAAGATGAACGAGATCGCTAAAACGTCAAGAGCCGCCCTGTTGGAAACACAGGGCGGCTCTCGGAAGTGATTTGAATTCGGACCTTACAGACCGTTAGGAAGTCCGCCCGCTGCGAAAGCGAGGTAGAGGACTCCGGCAGCAAGGAGGATATTGATGATGGGCCAAGCCATGATGGTAAATTGTTAGAGGTTGGGGTTATTCAAGGAGTTGTGACCAGTCGCCTGTGCGAGCATTGTCTTCCGCGCTGATCCATGTGTTGGCGAGCATCAGTTGGAAGGCGAGCAGAGCAAGGGCGGCGGCGAAACCAACACCGGCGAGGATTTTTACAACGCCATCGTTGGCGGTATCGTCCTCTTCATCGTCTTCAACCCGCAAGGTTGCGGCTTGGGAAGCGGAGGGGAAGGAAGTGCCGAGTGGCTGGGTGGGAGCCTGAAGCTGAACCGTGGCCTTGGGCAGGGTGGGGGTGCCACCTCCGCCGGGAAGACTTGGAGCGCCAGCAGGCTTGAGGGCGATCGTAGGAGATGGGCCTGCGCCGGGAGGCTTGGTGGCCGCACCTGGAGGTCCGATGGGAGCCGTGGAAGTGGCAAGGCGGATGGTGGGCGCGGGCGAAGCTGGAGCGGTGGGAGCTCCTGCGGTGCGAAGCGGAATGGTGGGCGCAGGCGCCGGTGGGCGCGGTGCGCCTCCTGCAGCGGTGGGTGCCGGTGGGGCTCCACCGGGAACCGGCGGGCGCACGGGAGGTGCCATCGGCACAGTGGCGGAAGGAACGGCAGGTGGTGCGTCAGCCGCCTTCAAAGTCACGCGAACGGTCTCCTTTTTAAGAGGCACGCTCGAGGTTTGCTTGGACGGAAGTTGTGGTTGGTTTTCGTTATCGCTCATGCGCGCGCGGGGTTTTGAATGCCTTACGTGGGAAAGTAAGAAGTGCCGGCGGGCTCGTGTCAAACCCCCAGCGCGGGAAATCTTGGAAATGATTTGGGCTCAGGTATCGAAGACGGCGTCTGGCTTGGCTTCCTTTGTCAAAAGGGGCGGGATCGCCAATTCGAGCAGGTAGGGAAGCAAGAGCGCGGCCAACAAGCCCCAGCCTAGGGATTGGAGGGCAAGCTCGTTCAGTTCCGGCCCCATTTTTGGGCTGTGAGGGGTGGCGCTCATGACCGGGGCGCTGTGAATCCGGAGGCTTGGCATGGAATCGATGTCTTCCGTCAGCCGGGCGGTATGCAGGGCCCGCAAGCGCTCGACTTCGGCATCGGCGAGCAGGGAATCCCGGCGGGCGCGTTCCAGCATGGTGGCTGCGGCATTGTCCGCGGGTGGAGCGCCATGGACTTTTTCGAGGTTGGCAACCACAGCCGCCGTTTCCCGGGCGGTATCGGCAGAGCGTTCGATCAGGGAGGCGATTTCATTCGCTTTGGCCTGGGTTTCCTTGCGGGAGGCCTCGATGAGGTCAGTGTGAAGGTTTCTGGGCAAGCTTTCGGCGATATCGCGGGCGTCGGTATTTTTAATCAGGGTGACGGTGACCTCAATCAACTCGGTGCCCGGGACGATTTTTGCCGTCGTGTTTTCCCGGATGATGGTCTGGGCGGTCTCGTTGTCCACATTCCAGCGGTTGTGGAGTTCGAGGCTCTTTGTCGTCCGGTCGAGGATGTTGCGGGATTTCACCAATTGCACAAGTTCGGTGGGCGGCGGACCTTGATCGATGCTGAAAAGCGTCGTGCTGCGATATTTGTTCGGCGACAAATAAAGGGAAAGTCCGCCGGAGAGGAGAATGAGGAAAGGGATCACCAACAATCCCAGGCGCACCGCCCACTTCCAGCGGTGATAAACTCGGGAAGGCAGGAAGCGGCCGTGGATTTCCGGAGCGGTCATGGTTGCAAACTGCGCATTTCCGTTTTTGGAACCAAGCGCAAACTCGGTTCGCCGCGAGATTTTTAATGCTCTTTTCCGCGCTCCGTGATTCCTATTTCCGCACCAAACCATGTCCGCCGAAAAGACCGCCATCACCCCGACCCGCTCGCAGGATTTCCCCGAGTGGTATCAGCAAGTCATCAAAGCCGCCGATCTCGCCGAGAATTCGGAAACCCGCGGATGCATGGTGATCAAGCCGTGGGGCTACGGGATTTGGGAGCTGATCCAGCAGCAGCTCGACCGCAAATTCAAGGCGACCGGGCACCAGAATGCCTATTTCCCGCTGCTTATTCCGTTGTCTTATCTGGAGAAGGAAGCAGAGCACGCAGAGGGCTTTGCGACCGAATGTGCGGTGGTGACCCATCATCGTCTCGAAGCGGTGAAGGATCCCGTCACGGGGAAAACCAAAATGATCCCCACGGGCGAGCTTGCAG
>JALOTR010000719.1 GCA_025457805.1 Akkermansiaceae bacterium
AGATCAGCCTGTCCGGTGTGACAGATTGTTATCAACCGGTGGAGCGCAAGCTGGAACTCACCCGCGCCTGTCTGGAAGTGCTCGCACGTTTCCGGAATCCGGTGGTGGTGATTTCCAAAAATGCGCTGGTTTCACGGGATATCGATCACCTCGCCGAGTTGGCGCGTCATGGCGCGGTGGCGGTGTATCTTTCGGTGACCACGCTGGATCCGGATCTCGCGAGGATCTTGGAACCGCGGGCATCATCGCCACGGGCGCGTCTGGAAACCATCCGCCAACTCAGCGAGGCGGGCATTCCGGCGGGGGTGAGTGCGGCTCCGATGATTCCGGGGCTCAACGATTCCGAATTGCCCGCCATCCTCGAAGCCGCGGCGGCGCATGGCACTTCGTTTGCAGCGTATTCGATGGTCAGGCTGCCGGGAGCGGTGGCGGAGGTTTTCGGTGGGTGGCTGGATCGACACAAGCCAATGGCCAAAGAGAAAATCCTCAGCCGCATCCGCGCCTCGCATGAGGGCAGGCTTAACAACAACACCCCCATCGCAAGGATGCGAGGCACTGGGGCCGCTGCCGATCAATGGAAGGCGCTTTTTCAAACGCTCTGCCGCAAACACGGACTCCAGACCAAGTCGCCCGAGTTGAATCTAACAGCATTCAGAAAACTGACACCCGGACAGGGCGAGTTGTTTTGATGAGGGGGCTTATTTCCCGAAGATTTCGCTGAAGAAGGCCTTCATGGCAGTCCACGAGCGGCGGTCGGCGGATTCGTTGTAGGCGGCGCCTTTCGAAGGATCATCGCCCGCGCCTTTCTGGGTGAAGGCATGCACGGCATTTCCGTAGGCGATGAGTTGCCAGTCGGCTCCGGCGGACTCCATTTCCTTGCCGAATCCACTCACCTGCTCGGCGGGGACGTAGGGATCGACTGCGCCATGGAGGACGAGCACTTTGGCAGGAATCTTCCCTTTCACCGCCGCCATTCCTTCCGCCGCATCCAGCCCGCCGTGGAATGAAACCACGCCTGCGAGATCCGTCCCGGCGCGCGCAAGCTCCAGCACGGCCGTGCCACCGAAGCAGAATCCAATGGCGGCAATTTTTGTGGCGTCCGTGCGCTCGTCTTTTTTCAGAACATCGAGTCCAGCGTTGAGGCGAGTGCGGAAAAGTTGTCGGTCGGCTTTGTATTTTCCCGCTTCCTTGCCGGCCTCACCCGGATTGGCGGGGCGGATGCCCACACCGTAGATATCGGCGGCGAAAACGTTGTAGCCCAACTCTGCGAGCATCCGGGCGCGTTGTTTCTCGTGATCCGTGATGCCCATCCACTGATGGATCACCAGCACGGCGGGACGCTTGCCTTGGACCTCGTCATCATAAACGTGCACGCCTTCGAGTTTCACTCCGTCCGACTCATAAGCGACGGGAGACTCCACAATGGCGGCAGTTGCCGATGCGATGGCGACGAGGGTGGAAGCGAGGGAAATCCATGGGGTTTTCATCCCGGCAAGCTAGGTCCATCCCACAATGCGTCAACCGGGGAAATGAGGGCATCCGCCGCCCTGATCCGGGGCAAAATGAATTTCCAACGCCAAGACGCCAAGTGCGCCAAGTATCTTCCGACCTTGCCACTTGGCGACCTTGGCGTCTTGGCGTTTCAAATTCCCCTGCGTCGGGCGGATTCCGCCCCCCACCTACCCGCTTCTTCCCCGTGTCGGGGCCACTTCTTCCCCCTTGCCCATTCGGAAATCACCCGATAGCCTCCGCGCCCCCAGCGATGAGCGACAAATCGGTATTCCTCTATGACACGACCCTGCGTGATGGCACCCAGGGCGAAGGCTTCCAGCTTTCCGGCCTCGACAAACTGCGGATTGCCCGCCGTTTGGATGCGTTTGGCATCGACTACATTGAAGGCGGCTGGCCGGGCTCGAATCCCAAGGACGTGGAGTTTTTCCGCGAGGCCAAAAAGCTCGATCTCAAGCACGCCAAGCTCGCCGCCTTCGGCTCCACCCGCCGGGCGGATGTGGCGGTGGAGGAGGATGCCCAGGTACGGCTGTTGCTGGAAGCGGAGACGCCCGTGGTGACGATTTTCGGCAAGAGCTGGGAAATGCAGGTCACCGAGGTCCTGCGCACGACCGTGGAGGAAAACCGCGCCATGATCCGCGATACGGTGGCCCATCTGGTAAAACACGGCCGCGAGGTGGTCTATGATGCGGAGCACTTTTTCGATGGCTACAAAGACTCGCCCGAGCATGCGCTCGCCACGCTGGAAGCCGCGGCCGAGGGTGGCGCTTCCTGCCTGGTGCTTTGCGATACCAATGGCGGCACGCTGCCATCCGAAGTGGTGGAAATTTGCGCCGCCGTCAAAGCCCGCATCCCCGGCACACCGATCGGCATTCACACCCACAACGATTGCGAGCTCGGCGTCGCCAATGCCATCGCCGCCGTCAAAGCCGGTGCCAGCCAGGTTCAGGGAACCATCAACGGCTACGGTGAACGCACCGGAAACTGCAATC
>JALOTR010000720.1 GCA_025457805.1 Akkermansiaceae bacterium
CAGGAACTCGATTTCGAAACCCTTGAATGGATCGTCGAGACAAACGACAAGAAGCGCTTATCCTTTAGTGCTGACGGTGCAATGATCCGTGCGAATCAGGGTCACTCGGTAGAGGTGAAGCTCGGTTACGAGCCGACTCCTCCTCCAGCCACGCTTTATCACGGGACGGTTTCCAAATTTCTACCTGCCATCCGAGAAAGCGGAATTCAGAAAGGGCAACGGCATCATGTGCATCTGAGCGCCTCGCTTGAAGTCGCAACCACGGTAGGCAAGAGACGCGGGAAGCCCGCGATTCTCGTCATCCGGGCGCAGGAAATGCAGAATGCCGGATATCCATTTTATATCTCAACCAACGGGGTTTGGTTGACGGATCAGGTCCCACCCGAGTTCATCGAATTTCCGGAATGAAAGCAAAACTACAAGCCACTCATTCCCTCTTGGGAACGGCGCTTGGTGATTCGCTCGGCCTGCCTTCGGAAGGCATGAGCCGTTCGCGCATTGCAAAACGGTGGAAAGGGCCGCTGAGGCAGCGCTTCCTCTTCGGTCGTGGAATGCTCAGTGATGATACGGAGCACAGCATTCTCGCCTCGCAGGCTCTCCTGCTCAGCGGTGGTGATGCCGCCATGTTTCAGAAACGTTTGGCAGGCAAACTCCGCTGGTGGTTTGCTAGACTGCCAGCTGGAGTGGGCTTGGCCACTGCGAGGGCGATTCTGAAGTTATGGATTGGATTTCCCCCGGGGCGCAACGGAGTGTTTTCTGCGGGCAACGGGCCAGCCATGAGAGCTCCCATTCTCGGAGTTTGCTTTGCTTGCGACCCTGAACGAAGAGCGGATTTTGTCATGGCATCGACGCGCCTCACGCATACGGATCCCAAGGCATACGAGGCGGCCATGATGGCTGCGGAATGTGCTGCATTCGCCGTTAATGGAGAGAAAGGCCACGATGTCATCCTGAGCCGCATAAAGCAAATCGCCACATCACCGGAATGGAAGCAACCCCTGCAACAGATCGAGGATTCGCTGACCGAACAGGCAAGTGTGGCGCAATTCGCAAATGCCATGGGATTTTGGAAAGGGGTCTCCGGTTATGCGGTCCACACCATGACCATCGTGCTTTTCATCTGGCTGAGGCATCGGGGTGACTTTGAAACCATCATACGTGAGGCTATCGCTTGCGGTGGCGATACGGACAGCGTTGCTGCGATCGCAGGCGGGATCGCCGGTGCGGAGACGGAGTTGGCGGAAAGATCATCCGAGCAACCAGAGAAGCCGCCCGGTGTCGCCCACTGGATGCTGATTCCCAGAAACATCATCTTCTTTGTCACCGTCCTGAGCCACGGCCTTCGACGGATTTTTCCACCCTATTGATACCTACCAAACCTCATGCACGCATTACTCCTTATCGATATCCAGAACGACTTCCTCCCCGGCGGTGCGCTTGCCGTAAGGGACGGAGATGGCATCATTCCAGTGGTCAATGCACTCATGCCGCAATTTGAAATGATCGTGGCGACGCAGGACTGGCACCCGCCGGACCATGGGAGTTTTGCGGCGAATCACGCAGGCCGGAATGTCTATGAAATGATCGACCTTCACGGATTGCAACAAACCCTATGGCCTGTCCATTGTGTGCAGAACACTGGAGGCGCGTTGTTTGCGCCCGGCTTGGACACCCGTCGGATCGCAAGAGTGTTTCCCAAAGGAACCGATTCACGAATCGACAGCTACAGCGGATTCTTCGACAACGGCCATCGTGGTGACACGGGCATGGCGGAATGGTTGCGCGGTCAAGGCATCTCGGAACTGACCTTGTGTGGACTTGCAACCGACTACTGCGTGAAGTTCACGGCTTTGGATGCACTCGAATGTGGTTTCAAGGTAAACCTCCATCTTGAGGCATGCCGTGGCGTGGATTTGCAAGCAGGCGATTGTGAGAAGGCGATAGCCGACATGCGAGAACGGGGAGTGGTCATTGGATGAAGTCTTTCCACGGCCTTGCTGCTTGCATGGCTTGGACGACAGCGCGAGTGGATCTGATGAGGGTTTGCTTCAATCGAACGAGAAATTTTTTTCATTCTGATGCAAAAAGATGCCTGAATCTTCCCATGAAAATCACCGTGGAAATCGAAGATGATGTTTTTTCCGACTTGATGGAAATCACCGGGGACAAGAACAAGAGTCCGGCAGTCGTGAGGGCGGTCACGGAGTTTGTGCGGCGCACGCAGGCACGGGAGTTCGGCCGGATGATCAGGGATGGGTTTTTTTGACTATCCTGCGCCAGCGGCGGACCTGGCAGGCTTGGATCCTGCGAATCCAGTGCCTCCACTTTAGTAGGACTGAGTGCCATGGTGTTGGTGGATTCATGCTCGAAAGGCCTCACTGCGCCGTGGACTAATGTGCTCATTGCTGCCATCGCCATCTACGACGGTGTCCGGCTCTACGCCATCGATGCGCATTTCCAGGAAATCGCCAAGCACACTACATTGCTTCTCTACCGTCCGGGTTATGGCGGGAGTTATAACGATGTGGATGACGGGCGAGTGGAGTCATGCAGATGACCACTCACTCCACCTTCTTGCCGCAGTTGTCGCAGAATTTCACGATACCACGGCCCAAACCACTATTGCATTTTGGGCACTTCCAATTGGCGATCATCAAGACACCAATGGTGAACAGAGGCACCATGCCACCGATCAGCCACCAACCGGTTTGGATGCCCAAGAAATCATCGCCTTGCAAGCGGATGAAAAGAAGCATTCCAATCGTGATCGAGAGTGCGAAGATCAACAGGATTTGGCGGATGCGTCTCATTTGATAAACTCGTCTCCTTACGCCTTGCCTGCGGGTTTGAAATTGGCGGTGAGTTTGCGGCTTTTGCTGGCGGGGAAGCTGTATGTTTTCTTTTTGGAGACGATCTTTTTGCCTTCCGTCCAGTTGTTGAAGGTCCAGCCGGGTCGGGCGAAGGCGGTGAGTTTCACGGTATCGCCTTTTGCATACTTGCCGAATCCGGCAGCGTAACCGCGGTTGGCGGGCGAGGAGCTGGCGGCAATGTCGATCGAAGGCTTGGGAGTGAGGAGAAAGGAAGAGGCCTGGCCGCGATCAATGCCGGTGGCGAGGATTTGTCCGGATCGATTGATGTCCCGTGCGCTCACCAGGATCACATTGCTGCCGGGTGAGATCTGCGTGTTGAGATCGATCATTTTCCCGAAGCCACGGATGATGAATGCGCGGCTACCACGGGGGGTGTCTGCATGACCGACGATGTCGCCGCCGACGTTGATGGAGGTGGCGGTGCTGTTTTTTCCACCAAGAGTGCCGAGGTCTCTGGGGACATCGTTGTCCCAGCGGGTGGCGTGGGATTTGAAGTCCGCGGTATCGGCTGTGCCGACGATGATTCCGGAGTCATTGATGCACGTCGCGCGGCTGGTGACGCCGCCGAGGGTGCCGAGGTCGATGTTGCCCGAACCGGTTCCGCTGAAGCGGGTGGCTCGCACGGCACCGTCGGAGGTTTGGGCCGACCCGACAATGGTGCCGGCTGCATTGATACAGGAAGCATAGCTGGTCACGCCGCCGAGGGTCCCGAGATCGAAGTTCGCGGCGCCTTTCGGACTGAATCGCGTGGCGCGATAAAGGGTGGGAGTC